>JANXRI010000391.1 GCA_025353085.1 Betaproteobacteria bacterium | reverse complement strand
TTCTTGCGGGCAACCTGCAACCGACGCTCGGCGGCGTCAAGCAGTTTTCCTGCGTGCTGTTTTCGGATATTCGCGGTTACACGACTCGCAGTGAAGGCATGACTCCGGAACAAACGATCGCATTTTTAAACGGCTATTTCGATCGCATCGTGCCAATCATTCATGCGCACGGCGGCACCGTCATCAGCTTCATGGGGGACGGCATCATGGCGGCATTCGGCGTGCCGCGGCCAATTAAGAACCCCTGCCTTGCCGCATTCAATACTGCCCGTGCAATGCTCGACAATTTGCGCGAGCTCAATGCCGAGTTCGCGCAAAACAATGAAATGCCGATCGACATCGGCATCGGACTGCATGCCGGCGAAGGCGTCGCGGGACACATCGGCGCCTCGATACGCCACGAATACTCGGTCATCGGTGACGTAACCAACGTCGCCTCCCGCCTCGAAGGCCTGACCAAGGAAGTCGGCTATCACCTCGTCTGTTCAGGCATCGTCGCCGAATTGGCCGGCGACGGCACCGGTCTGACTGCGCTCGGTCCTCGCAGCATTAAAGGACATTCGGCACTCGATGTATTCGGCTACGACAGGGTCGTGCAAAACGTGAAAGCGGCATGAACTCGCCGGCGGCGCACACGCCCGGCCCGAAAGCAGCCGCCGATGCGCTCAATGAGGACGAGGTGCGGGCACGCTGAGCGACCCTTCAAGGGGCCGCGCTCGATCTTGGTCATCACTTGGTCAAACTTGCGGCTACGCCTGAACGAACGTAGAGCTAACCGGCACGCACCGTCTTTGTGCGCGTCGGTGTTGAGCGCCTCGTTAAACCACGCTCGGTACGAGCGCCGGCGAACAAAGATCGAAGCGCTTTATTTACGGCAGTTGCATTTTTGAAGTGAGCAGCGACGTCGGGTTCGAGCACCACGACATTGCTGCTCTGATGATACCGCTTGTAATATTTGCCGCGAACTGCGCCTGAGAAATCATATTCTGGGCGCATCTCGTCCACTGGTTTTCCACTTTTAGGATTCGTAGTTTTTTCGTTCATGGGCTGTAGCCTCTCTGGCACTAATGATGCGAATAGAGTCGTCAATCTCCGTGTGCGAGACGACGACCAAGCGTCCGGTGGAACTCATTCCTATTATCAGGAATCGTTCCTCTCCCGTCGAATGGTCGGGATCGCGTATGGTTCCTGATAACGGGTCGCCAAATACCGTAGTCGCTTCTTCGAACGCGACGCCGTGGTTCTTGCGGTTTGACTCGTCCTTTTTCGGATCCCACGTAAATTTCATTCGGCCATTCTACAACCGATGGTAATTCGTGGTCTAAGTCATGGTCTGCGGAGCGCCGCGATAAGCGTTGATGATGCCGCTGCGCTTGCGGCGCGTCCGCTCAAACTAAAGTTAGACTGCATATTGCGGCCCTGCGAGCTGAATTTCTGCAAGCGTCACATCGAATGCAGCTGCAAGCGGTCCGTATGTCGTAAGAAAGTAGTTCCACGTTTCTGCATTTTTTGATACGACAAACCAGCCCGGAGGCGCGGCTAAGATTACGGCACGGCGAATATCGTCGGGCGCAGCGGACGGCTTCTTTTCAGATGTGGCCAGCAGGTGTAGTAAGTAGCGCACAACTTGTGAGTCGGGTTTTCCGTAGCCGAGTTCTCGTATGAGCTTGACCTCAATATATATGCGGTTCTGTCCAGAGTGCTTGGAGCGCACCACAATGTCCGGTGTCATTCCGCCACAGAGATCGTGCAGGACGCTGCGATGTAGATCCCACTCGCTTGTGTCTTGCAAGAGCGCGAATGTTTTGCCGTCAATTAGCTCGCGCACATTCCGTGCGGCGGAAGTGGAGCGGCTAAATGACAAAGCTTCGAGCTGCGAAGGATCTTCAGCACCGGCATGTAACTGCGCGCAAATTAGATTCTCGAGATCTTTCTCGTACATCGCGCGATCTTCTATCGGAGCCGTCTAACGTTCGCAGCCAACGGCGCGCGAGCACCGGCGAATGATAAGGCACGGCGCTGGCCGCGCGTCCGCGTGGGCTGCGCTGTTATGCGGCAATGCTAGCCCCAGAAGCATGCGTACTCGTCTTTCTCGACGGCTGCCAGAAACTTTTCAATGGTTCCGACAGCGGGTAATGGCTCATACCCGTGCCATTTGAGGTCAGCGCGCATCCAGAAGATTTTCCACAACGCCTGACCGCGAACAAACGTTGCTTTCGCAACCGGATGTTCCATCTTTACGCCTGGCTCTCGCCAGCGAGGCCTGACCTCAAAGATCTCAACGCTCTGGCCTTTGATGCGGAAGCCGATATCCAATTCAGGCCGGATGTGTGGCGCGGGTCGATGCTTCTGAACGAAAGCGTCCACCGACATCTCGATTCGCTTGCGTTCAATGTCGTTCAGCGCCATTTGCTTGCCACATAACGTCGAGTTAACCGGCGCGCGCAGCCTTTGCGCGTGTCCGCGGTGAACGCGTAGTTATACGTCTCTGCGTTTCGACCAGGCGACCAGACACAAACTTGTGAAGGACGCTCGCCATAAGCGTTTGGTAAGGAACTCCTTCCTCTGCGGCCTTGGCTTGCAAACCCTCCAAATCCCGCGAGGAGATTCTGATGTTCACGCGTTTGTTCTTCAGTAACGTAGCCGCCGCCGCCGCTCTAAACCGCGCAATCTCGCCTTTCTGATTTCGCGCGGGACTCCATTCGCCGCGTTCGAAAGCGGCGAGGATTTCCTGTTCCAACAGTCGTTCGCCATTCATGTCACTTGTCTCCCACCGATAAAAAATCCCGAGTCGCCTTGCGACTCGGCATAATGCTTTTCAAGAAAATCTCCTGATCATTCTCAATGTAAGGAACAAGGTACGCATACTCACGAATTCGCACAACAAGCATTTTTTGATGCCCGTACTTTGTGCGATTCGGGTGTTCCATTACTCTGAGAAGACCACCTTGCGAGATGGCGGAAAGAATTTCCTCGAACGAGACTCCCCGTTCCGCTTTCAGCGCAAGGCTTTTCTCCGCGTTCCACCGTATTGGTTTCACAACGGACATACTACCACTGTGTGCCTTATGTACTCAAGACGTATAACGATAGAGTTCAGCCGCGTGCGCCACGGATGTTACCCGCAGTACTGACGCGCGAGGAAGTGGCTAAGCTGCTGTCTTTGATGACAGGCGAGCATCGCCTTTTTGCCCAACTTCTGTATGGCGCCGGCATGCGGATTACCGAAGGGCTGCAGTTACGCGTGAAGGATGTCGAAGTCGATCGCGGCGCCATCATCGTGCGCGAGGGAAAGGGCGGAAAAGATCGGGCTGTCATGTTGCCGCAGAGTCTGCTTCCGCCCCTTAAGAATCAACTCGCAAAGGCGCATTTGCAAAATGGCGACGCCCCATACGTTGCGCCATTCATTCGCCACGCATTTGTTGCAGGCCGGGTATGACATCCGCACCGTGCAGGAACGGCCCGGACACTCAGACGTATCGACCACGATGATCTACACCCACGTACTTAAAGTCGGCGGTCGCGGCACTGTTAGCCCGGTCGACTCATTGCCCGAACTTACCGCGTGCGAGCCGACTGCAATTTACCAGAGCACCGGCACGGTGATGTATTCCAGCCAGCAAGACGGTTACATTCCTGCACGACGCGTCTTGTCTGGGCAGACCCTCTGCGGCGCTATAAAGCGGTCAGACGCGCGCCTGCGATCAACTTCCATCGCCCGCCCCATGAAAAGTTCAAAGCAACGCTCCGAGATGGCGTGCGTTACAATTTGCAGTGAGCGCACCGTCGACGTATTGCGTGAAGGAATTCGCAGATGAGCCTGAGTACTGCCGCCGGAAGCCAGGACGGGATTCTCCTGCGCACGCACTGCGCCGGCGTTGCGACCCTTACCCTCAACCGCCCGCAGCAAATGAATGCGCTGTCAATGGACCTGCTCGACGCGCTGCAGTCGGCGTTAAACGATGTCGCCGCCGACCCGGCGATCCGCGTCGTGGTGATCGCGGCGAATGGCAAAGCATTCTGCCCCGGGCATGACTTGAAGGAGATGCTCGCCAACCGCACGCGGGCATTTATCGGCTCGCTATTCGACAAGTGCTGCGACGTGATGATGAGCATTACGCGAATGCCGCAACCGGTGATCGCGCGCGTGCACGGCATTGCAACCGCTGCGGGCTGCCAGTTGGTCGGCGCGTGCGATCTCGCGGTGGCGTCGACGGATGCGCGATTCGCGACATCCGGCGTGAATTTCGGATTGTTCTGCGCGACACCCGGCGTCTCCGTCTCGCGCAACGTGTCGCGCAAGCAGGCGATGGAGATGCTCTTGACCGGTGAATTCATCGATGCGGCGACCGCGCTGCAATGGGGACTCATCAATCGCGTGGCGTCGCCCGATCAGCTCGACCGGGCGGTCAGCGAAGTCTGCGCCCTCTTGGTATCCAAACCGTCCGCGGTATTAGCGGCCGGCAAAAAGTTTTTTTACCGGCAGAGCGAAATGGATATGGCATCGGCCTATAAGCTTGCGTGCGGAGTCATCACCGACAACATGCTCGGTCAGCACGCGCTCGAAGGCGTGACCGCGTTCGTCGAGAAACGCAAGCCCGAATGGCATGACAATTAAATCTCGACGGCCTACGGCGCGCGCGTGGGCGCTCATGCTCACCGCCGCCATTGGCGCGCTCGCATGGGGTTCGAACTACGGGATTACGCCCGGCACGCTGGCGCTGCCGCCTGAAAACGTCGGCACCGGAAAAATAACCGTCGATGCCGTCGGGCTGCTTCGGTACATGGGCAGCCGCAAGGCAGACCGGGCATGATCGAATGAGAATGCTTGAGCTGCGATGCGCGGCGCTGAGCGCCGTTTGCTCGCTTATGATCGGATCGTTCCCCGTCTTCGCGCAACAGCCATCGACGCTGCTGCCGCCGGCGTGTGCAGGGAAAAGCGGCGCTCAACTCGATCAGTGCGTGCGCGATCTCACCGCGCCAAGCAACGTTGACTCTTTTGAGCCTATCGAACAGAAGCCCAATCCCGCGGCATTGATGAATTGCAATCTGGTCAATCGCGCCGATCAGGGATTCTGCATCGCGCACAACGAAATCGCGCTCGAGTGCGGCAAACCGAAGTATCGCGAGTTCGACGCATGCGTGGTGAGCCTGATCGGAAGACCCCAGTTGCCGCGCGCAGGCGATTGTCAACGCGAAGCCCCCGCACAGCGCGATTTTTGCGGGCGGCGCAACAAGTTTTTCGCCGAGTGCCTGAAAGATCCGTGGCTGTACTTCATCTGCCTTGGCGAAAAACTCTACCCCAAATAGCGCCGCCCGTCCGAGGCCAAGCTATTACTTTTCGCCGAGCACCAGCAACAACTGATTCAGCCGTTTAACGAAACCCGCCGGGTCTTCGAGCTGGCCGCCTTCGGACAGCAGCGCTTGATCGAACAGCACATGGCTCCAGTCGCCGAAGCGCGTTTCATCGGCCTCGTGCATGAGCCTCTGCACGAGCGGATGGTGCGGGTTGATTTCGAGAATCGGTTTCGACGATGGCACCTTCTGCCCGGCGGCTTTTAAGAGCCGCTCGAGATTGGCGCCGAGCTCGTGCTGATCGGCGACGAGGCAGGCGGGGGACTCGGTCAGGCGCAGTGTCACTCGCACTTCTTTCACGCGCTCGCCCAGCGATTTCTGCACCTTTTCGATGAACGCCTTGTGCTCGCCTGAAGCTTTTTCCTGCTCTTCCTTCTCGGTGGCGTCCGCGAGCTTGCCCAAATCGAGTTCACCCTTGGCGACCGACTGCAACGACTTGCCTTCGAATTCGTGCAGGTTGCCGACCATCCATTCGTCGATGCGTTCCGCCAGCAACAGCACTTCGATGCCTTTCTTGCGGAACACTTCGAGGTGCGGGCTGTTTTTCGCGGCAGCGAAAGTGTCGGCCGTCACGTAATAAATTTTGTCTTGGCCCTCTTTGAAGCGCGCCACGTAATCCGCGAACGACACCTCCTGCGTTTCGCTGTCGGTCAACGAGCTCGAAAACCGCAGCAGCTTGGCGATGCGCTCGCGGTTGGCGAAATCCTCGCCGATGCCTTCCTTGAACACTTTGCCAAATTCGTTCCAGAAGGTGGCGAATTTTTCCTTATGGTTCTCGGCCAGGTCTTCGAGCATGCCGAGCACGCGCCGCACCGAGCCGCCGCGGATTGCTTCGATGTCCTTCGATTGCTGCAGGATTTCGCGCGACACGTTGAGTGGCAGGTCGGACGAATCGATCACGCCGCGCACGAACCGCAGATAGTTCGGCATCAACTGTTCGGCGTCGTCCATGATGAACACGCGACGCACATAGAGCTTGATACCGCGGCGGTGCTCGCGGTCCCACAAATCGAACGGCGCCTTGGCCGGGATATACAGAAGCTGCGTATATTCCTTGTTGCCTTCAACGCGCGCGTGCGCGTGGCACAACGGCGGCTCCATGTCGTGGGCGACATGCTTGTAAAATTCGTCATACTGCTCTTGCGTGACCTCGGACTTTGGCCGCGCCCACAGCGCGTTCGCCTGGTTGACGGTCTCGTCTTCCTCCGTCATCCGGTATTCGCTCTTGTCCTTGTCCCACTCCTCTTTTTTCATCGCGATCGGCAGCACGATATGGTCGGAGTACTTGCGGATGATGGTGCGCAATTGCGAGCCGGAAAGCATTTCGTCCTCGCCTTCGCGCAAATGCAAAGTGACCTCCGTACCGCGCGTTGCCTTCTCGACGGGTTCGAGCGTGAATTCACCGCCGCCATCGGACTCCCAGCGTACGCCGGTATCGGCTGGCAATCCGGCACGCCGCGTGGTCAGCGTGACCTTGTCCGCGATGATGAAAGAGGAATAGAAGCCAACGCCGAACTGACCGATCAGGTTGGCGTCTTTCGACTGCTCACCGGTCAGCTTGCTGAAAAATTCACGCGTACCTGAACGGGCGATCGTGCCGATGTTGGCGATAACTTCTTCGCGCGACATGCCAATGCCGTTGTCGACGATGGTGATCGTGCGCGCGGCCTTATCGAATTGGACGCGAATCTTGAGGTCGGCGTCGCTTTCAAATAAATCCTTGTTGGTCAGCGCCTCGAACCTCAGCTTGTCGCACGCATCCGATGCATTCGAAATCAGTTCACGCAGAAAAATTTCCTTGTTGCTGTACAAGGAGTGAATCATCAGATCGAGCAGTTGCTTGACTTCGGCCTGAAAGCCGAGGGTTTCTTTCATGACTGTGGACATTCGAAGCTCCGTAAGTATTCGATTG
>JANXRI010000381.1 GCA_025353085.1 Betaproteobacteria bacterium | reverse complement strand
TGGTGGCGGCGGCGGCTACGTGGCAGCGGTGGCAGCAGCGCGGTGTCCGGCAAATTCAGATCTTCCGCGAGCAAGCGCGCGGTGACCGGCCCCAGCACATCCATGCGGCTGCGCGTGAGCTCGCGCACGGCGTCTTCGCGCGTCCATTCGCGACGCAGGCGCGCGGGGATTTCCGGCGTGACCGGCTGGGGAATCACCGCGCTGAATTCATCGAACCGTTCGACCGCAAGCCAGAAGCCGCCCGCATCGAACGCGCGGCCCGCCAAGACGAGCGAGTCGAACAGCGCTGGCCAACCTGCTTCATCGACCGTCAATTCGTCGCGGCGGATGAAACCCGTGAGCAGCAGTGCATCGTGGAGCTCGTCAGGCGTATCAGCCGTTGGCCACGCTTCTTCGCGCACGCGCTCGATCGCCGCCGGATCGAGCGCGCCCAGATCGTCGGCCGCGCGCGGCTCGCTCGCGCGACGCGTATAGACGGCGCGCGTGCGGCGTTCTTCGAGCGGCGCATCGTCGAGAAACGTATACACCGCCGAATTGAGCAGTTCGTGGCAAAACACCGACGGCTCGGGCGTGTCTTTGGCCAGACATTTAACTTCACCGTCGTAAATGCGGTGCAGAATTGTAATGAGCTGCGGCAAATCCATCGCCTCTTCGAGCGAATCGCGCATCGCCTGGTCGACGAGCGGATGACGCGGGATCTCGCGCTCGCCCTGAATATTCTCGAAACACGCTTTGGCGTCGGGGAAAACGCCCGCGAGCAGGTCTTCGGCGATCATGCGCTGGATCTGCGCCGGCATCCGCGCGCCATTGCGCATGCGCGGCACCGCCAGCGCAAGCGTCGTCGTCCAGCGCCACCGCGTCTCGAAAATTGGCGAGTCGAGCACCGCCTGCACCAGGGTCTGGCGCACTGTTCGCGGATTCAGATAGCGGAAAACTTCTTCCAGCGGAAACGAATGCGACGGCCCGAGCGACAGAATGATGCCCTCTTCGGTCGCGGCAGCCTGCAGTTCGAAGTTAAAGCTCTGGCAGAATTTTTTGCGCAGCGCGAGACCCCATGCGCGGTTAACGCGACTGCCGAACGGCGCATGCAGAACGAGCTGCATGCCGCCGCCTTCATCAAAGAAACGTTCAAGCACGAGCGTCTCTTCGCTTGGAACCACACCGAGCGAGCGCTTGCCCTCGGCGAGATACGCCGCGATTTGCCCGGCGGCCGAACGCGACAACGCGTAATCATTTATCAACCAGGCAATCGCGTCGTCGAGTTCGCGTTCCGTGCGCGGCGCTTCGGGCGCCGGCAATTTCAAATCGGCCGTCGCGCGCAGCCGCGATACCGCGGCACTCATCTCGTCACTGCGCGCGGGCGACTCACCAAGCCAGAACGGCATCGTCGGCGGCTGGCCCTTCGCATCGGCAACGCGCACGACGCCGCTGCCCACCTTCAGAATCCGCCACGATGTGTTGCCGAGCTGAAAAATATCGCCCGCCATCGACTCGATCGCGAAATCTTCGTTAAGCGTGCCGACCTGGAGGCCTTCGGGTTCGAGAATCACGCGGTAATCGAACACTTCGGGGATTGCGCCGCCCGACATGATCGCGGTCATGCGCGAACCCGCGCGGCTGCGAATTTTGCGGTTGACCGCATCGTGGTGAATCAGCGCGCCGCGCTGGCCGCGCTTGGTGGTGAACCCGCGCCCGAGCATTGTCACGACGTCGTCGAACTCACTGCGCGCGAGGTCGCGATACGGGTAAGCGGCGCAGGTGAATGCATACAGCGCGTCTTCATCCCATTCTTCGGCGCCCGCTTCCGCCACGATCTGCTGCGCGAGCACGTCCATCGGCTTCGGCGGCACGCTGATGCGATCGAGCTCGCCGTCTCTGACCGCGCGCACCATCGCCGCGCATTCGACGAGATCGTCGCGCGTAAGGGGAAAGACCCGGCCCTTTGGCACGCCGCTCACCGTATGACCTGAACGACCGACTCGTTGCAGCAACGTGGCAATCCGGTTCGGCGAAGATATCTGGCACACGAGATCGACGTGCCCGATGTCGATGCCGAGTTCGAGCGACGCGGTGGCGACCAGCACTTTGAGTTGACCGTTGCGCAGGCGCTCTTCGGCACTCAGGCGCGCTTCCCTGGCGAGGCTGCCGTGATGAGCCGCCACGTGCTCCATGCCCAGGCGCCCGCTCAACTGATGCGCCATGCGTTCGGCGAGCCGCCGCGTGTTCACCATGATCAGCGTCGTGCGGTGCTCCTCGATCAGCGCGACCAGCCGGTTATAAATCTCCTGCCAGACCTCGGTAGACATCACCGCTTCGAGCGGCGCGCCCGGGACCTCGATCGCGAGATCGATCTTGCGCTTGTGGCCGCGATCGACGATGACGCAATCACCGGGCGTTTGCATGCCGACCAGAAAGCGCGCGACTTCTTCGATCGGATTTTGCGTCGCCGACAAGCCGATGCGCTGCAGTCGCCGCCCGCAGATATGATCGAGCCGCTCGAGGGATAGCGCCAGATGCGCGCCGCGGCGCGATTCGACCAGCGCGTGTATCTCGTCGACGATCACAATTTGCGCGGTGCGCAGCATTTCACGTGAGCGCTCGGCGGTCAGCAGCAGATAAAGCGATTCGGGCGTGGTGACCAGGATATGCGGCGGCTTCTTCAGCATCGCGGCGCGCTCTTTTTGCGGCGTGTCGCCGCTGCGCACCGCCGCCGTTACGCGTACCGGCGGGTAGCCCTGCTCTTCGGCGATGCGGCGGGTTTCCCGCCGCGGCTCGGCCAGATTTTTGTGAATGTCCGCCGACAACGCTTTGAGCGGCGACACATAAATCACCCGCACTTCGTCGGGCAGCCCGCCGCGCTCGAGACCTTCGCGCAGAAGCTGATCAATCGCGGTCAGAAACGCGGCCAGCGTTTTTCCCGAACCGGTCGGCGCCGCTATGAGCGTGTGCGAGCCGGCGCGGATCGCGCGCCAGCCTTCGGTCTGCGCGGGAGTCGGCGGTAGCACGCGCTGTTCGTCACCGGCGGATTCGGTAAAACGGGATTCCCACCACGCGCGTAAAACCGGATGGAAGTCGGATGGCAGCATTAAAAAATTACCTGAGTGGGGAGCGCGCGATGCAAGTGCAATGCGCTATGGCCATTTTCCCTGAAAACGCCCTGCACCGCACGACCTTGGGCAGGCCGGATGCATGATTTTCAGACGCCGCTCCGTAAAATTAAACGGGAGCGGCGGTCTGAACTGGAACTTACATGCGGACTGAAATCTACATGCGACCGAGGTCCTGAATGGCATCGACAACCAGGCCGGAGCCGATTGCAATCAGCAGAATGTCGGATGCAACCCGCACATAGCGATAGCCCTGCGGCGGCGGCCCGATCCGGACCACGACCGGCTCGGGCACGGAGTAATACACGACATCACGCGGCAGCGGCCGGCCATAGGCCCATTTTTTAGCCTGACCCGGCGGCATACATCCGTTGTGCTTTTTTGCCAGCCCGGGCGGGCAACGGCCGCCGCGCGTCTCCTCGACGTAATAGTCGCGCACGTATTCGCGATCCTCGTCTTTAAAGTGCTTTTGTTTCTTGTCGCCTCTGCCGCGGTCGTCATCGCCGCGCTCGGCGTGCTCTTTCTTGTTTTTGTTTTTGCCCGCCCATTCGGGTTTGTCCGCGAGCGCCGGGGTACACGCCATCATGACGCCTGCGAACGCGAGCGCCGCCCACTGCACTTTCGAAATAATCGGTTGCATAACTTCCTCCATCTTATTTGTATGATTATAGGTTTGCACCGGTAACAACGCATGAGGATATCGATTCGTGCACACGCTTGTCTGTGCACCACACCACATAGCGCAAAATTAACCGACGCCAGGGTGATGCAACGATTTTTTAGCGCAAATATTTTTCGAACCAGGCAAATACTTTTTTCCAGCCGTCGACTGCAGCGTGTGCGCGATATTGCGGCCGGTCGACCGCGAAGAATGCGTGACCGGCATTCTCATACGTATGAACCTCGTAGGTTTTCCCGCAACGCGTAAGCGCAGCTTCGGTGGCGGCAGCATCGGTCGGTGAGGGACGCGTGTCTTCGATGCCGAAAAACGCGAGCAACGGACATTGCAGGTCCGGCGTTAAATCGAGCGGCGCAACCGGCTGCTGCGGCGACAGTTCGGCGGGCTTGGCAGCCACGCCGCCGCCATAGCAATCGATCACGGCATCGATACCGCGCAGCGTGCAAGCCGCAAGGTATGCCTGGCGCCCGCCTGAGCAATAGCCGATGACGCCCACCTTGCGGTTTGAATACGGCAGCGCGCGCACGTAATCGATCGCTGATTGCACGTCACCCATGGTGCGATCGTCCGGCATCCCGCCGGCCGCGCGTATGCTCGCGCTGTTTTCCTCCGGCGTTGCGTGGCCTTCGCGAAATTGCAGATTCGGCACGAGCGTCGCATAGCCGTGATGCGCGAAGCGACGGCCGATTTCCTTGTGTGCCGCGTCCCAACCGGGCATATGATGAATCACCACGACGCCGGGAAACGGGCCGC
>JANXRI010000369.1 GCA_025353085.1 Betaproteobacteria bacterium | reverse complement strand
GATAGCCGGCGCGAAACCACGTCAGCTGCTTCTGGCGCCGCATGATTGCCCACCAGTTGGCGACTACATCGGAAAACCGGTGCCGCAGCCCGCGGATTTCATCGGCTTCGCCCGCGTAGAGCGCAATTGATTCCGCGTTTTCACGAAATCTCACCAGCGAAAACCGGAAGTTCGCCTCAAATTTCTGTTGATTGAAGTTAAGGCCGATTAACGGCCGGCCGATGAGTTGTGTCAGCACGGTCCCGACGACCGCATACACCAGCGCGACCCACACCATGTAGCCGGGAATGTCGAACTGGGTGCCGTTCAGCGCAAAGCTCAAAGTGCCGGACAGTGTCCACAGAATTGCGATGAATGAAATCAGGGTGACGACCGCTGACATCAATCCGAGCGACAGGCTAAGCGTCTTTTCGCAGAAGGCGGCAAGATCATCGGCGATTCGCTGGTCGGGATTATCGGTGCCGCGGTCGGTGAGTTGAAGCCGGTAATAAGTGCGCTCGCCGATCCAGTCGGCGAGGAAGCGGCCGGTGAGCCAGCGACGCCAGCGGATTTGCAGCATCTGGTTAAGATATAGCTGGTAGACGGCAACGACGATATATGCGGCGGCGATCAGTCCGAACTTGCCCAACTGAAAAAAGAATCCGTCCCTATCGAGATTCTGCAGCGTGTTGTAAAAGTCGTTGTTCCATTTGTTCAACAGAACGTTGATATAAACGAGGCCGAGACTGAGCGCGACGATCACCGCCAGCAGGCCGCGGGCCGCCCAGCGCTCCTCGGAAAACCAGTACGGTTTGATCAATGCCCACAATTGGGGCAAAAAGTTTCGGGTCAAATCACGCATGGGAGTGCTCCTGCTTGTGGGGCGCGCGTTTGTCCGCGACGCCAACGATAGTTATCAGGCGCTGAAGGCCGCGGCATAATAGCGTGAAACCGGCGCCGCTGTTTGCGTCCGGGCTGCGAAGGATTACACTGGAAAACAAGTAGGCGAGCGTTCAACTTTGCGGAGGTAGCATGAAGACGGTCAAGCAGTTGTTGCACGGCAAGACCAGGGAGTTGTGCACGGTGACTTCAGGCACGCGCGTGTTCGAGGCGCTCAAGCGGATGGCGGAAAACGACATCGGCGCGCTGCTCGTCGTCGATAACGGAAAGCTTGCCGGCATAATTTCCGAACGCGATTACGCCCGCAAAGTGATACTCCGCGGTAAATCGTCGCACGACACGTTGGTCAGCGAGATCATGACCGAGCGCCTGGTCTGCGTACAGCCGAAAAATACGGTGGACGAATGCATGGCGTTGATGACCGATAAGCGCATACGCCATCTACCAGTGTTAGAAGATGACCGGTTGGTCGGCGTGCTGTCGATCGGTGATCTCGTCAAGGAAACTATTTCCGACCAGGAAATTACGATCAAGCAACTCGAATCGTATATCCACAGTTGAACTGAACGCGCTCGTTGTGCATCATCGCAACTTCGCAATAGCACGTTGCCGTGTCGAGGAAATTTATGCAGTTTGCCGCAATCATCATCGGCGACGAAATTATGTCCGGCAAACGCCAGGACAAGCACATGCCGCAGGTTATCTCGACGCTTGGCGAGCGCGGGCTAGAGCTTGCATGGTGTGAGTATCTCGCCGATGAACCGGCACTGATAACCGCCACATTAGCGCGTACGATGGCGACGGATGACGTGGTCTTCAGTTTTGGCGGCATCGGTGCGACACCTGACGATCACACGCGGCAATGCGCGGCTGCCGCAGCCGGCGTCGAGCTTGCGCTGCACGCGGACGCCGAGCGCGAAATTCGAGGTCGCTTCGGTGCGGAGATTACGCCGCAACGCCTCGCGATGGGCGAATTTCCGCGCGGCAGCCGAATCATTCCGAATCCATACAACCGCATCCCGGGCTTTAGCGTCGGGCATCATCACTTCTTGCCGGGCTTTCCGCAAATGGCGTGGCCGATGATGGCCTGGGTGCTCGACAATTGGTATGCGGATCAGCATGCGGCGGGAAGCGTTGCTGAATGCGCAATCGTCGTCCGCGGGGCGGGGGAAAGCCAGTTGATCGACCTGATGAATGTGACGCTCGCTCGATATGCGGGCTTAAAAGTTTTTAGTTTGCCGCACATGAGCGAAGCCGACCGCTACATTGAACTTGGGGTGCGCGGCGAACCGCAGCGAGTGCCGGCGGCTATCGCTGAACTCAAAGCCGGTGTCATTGCGCTTGGCTTTACGTGGGCAGATGCACCCTGAGCGAAGCTTGAGTTGAAAAAAAACCCCGGAGCACCGGGGTTTTTTATTTCATGCTGCGAACTTGCGATTAAGCAGCTTTGCGCTTGCTCGCGTGAGTTGCCTGGGTTGTTGCGGCCTCAACATTCGCCTGGGTCATCTCGGTAAATTGCTTGGCCGATTTCGAAATGTTGTCATACGCCGAATTGACCGCGGTGATCGCGGACTTGACGGCTGCCAGCGCAACTTCCGAACCCGCCGGAGCTGATTTCACAACTTTATCCATGCCGGTCACAACTTGCTTGTTGAACTCGGCAATTTGTTCTTCGACCAGCTTGTTCATTTCCGCCTGGGTAGCGCTGGCAACGTCATAAACACTTTTGACGTAGCTGGTCGCTTTTTCCATGGTCGGTTGGGCCAGCGTGTTGCGCAGTTGTGCGATTTCCTGCACGTCTTTGATTTCGGTGAATGCCTTGGCTTGCTGTACGCCGTCCGCGAAAGCGATCTTCGCGGCTTTAAGTTGCAGTTCAAGCATACGCTCAGCGCCTTCGAGGGCGATGCCGGCAAAACGAACTGCTGCTTCAAGGTTGGCTTTATTCAGTGCCATCAGTTGCTCGGGGGCTTGGAACATGTGAATCTCCTTATCTAAGGTAACCTGCAATTATTTGGTCGCTACAAAAAATCCGAGTGCTTTTCTGGGTGGTTTATTGCAATGCACAATATAGATTATAGGGGGTTCCAGCGGCGAGTCAAGCTAATTTATTGCGTCGCAACAATACAAAGCAGGCAATACCTACAGGGTGATTCAAAGCTGAGCCACTATAGAAAAAACGCCGTATAATCATATAACTAGACTCCACCGCCAGCGCGAACAGAAAGATAAGCACTTACTCATGTCCCGAGCAGACCCTGCAGCCTGGCGTGCGCCCGAAATTCGGTTAGTGTCCCCTGCGGGCCACTTGCGCTGTGTCATGGTGAGTGGCGCCTGGAACCTGCGTGGCCTGGAAAGCCGCTTATGCGACCTCAACCCGCGCTTGGCGGAATATGCATTGGACACCGGCGCCGCATGGGACTTGAGTGAAGTCGAGGTGCTGGACCACGCCGGAGCGATGGTGTTGTGGCGGGCTTGGGGTCGCCGGCGCACGCCGACTTTGACGCTCAGACCGGAACACGAGGGGGTGTTCCGACATTTAGACATTTCCAAAGAGGCGTCCGTCAAGGGCGCTCCAGCGGACCCGCTCTGGTTCGTGGTTGCGGTCGGCCGCAAAACGCTTGGTTTGCTCGAGCATCTAACAGCGGTAACCATTGTGCTCGGCCAGGTAGTTTTGGACGCACTGCATTTGCTCCGTGATCCAAAAGGAATTCCCTGGCGGGAAATCTCGTCGAACGTTTACCGCACCGGTACTCAGGCGCTCGGAATCACCGCGCTGGTCGGTTTCCTGGTGGGCGTCGTTCTATCGTATTTGTCGGCGCAGCAACTGAGGGTCTTCGGCGCGGACGCATTCATCGTCAACATCCTCGGCATAAGCGTGGTGCGCGAACTCGGGCCTGTTCTCGCTGCGATCCTGATCGCAGGCCGCTCGGGCTCGGCAATTACCGCACAACTCGGTGTGATGCGCGTGACGCAGGAACTCGACGCAATGGAAGTCATGGGCATTCCGCAAACCTTGCGCTTGATTCTTCCAAAAATGCTGGCGCTTGCAATATCAATGCCGCTGATCGTGTTGTGGACGAATGCAATCGCGCTGATTGGCGGCATGACATCGGCCCAGTTTGAACTGGGGATCGGCTACACGTATTTTCTCGCTACGTTGCCGGATGCAGTGCCGATCGCGAATCTATGGCTCGGTCTTGGCAAAGGCGTCGTGTTTGGATTTCTGATCGCACTGGTAGCCTGCCATTTCGGTTTGCGCATCGAGCCCAACACCGAGAGCCTGGGCATCGGTACTACCACTTCCGTGGTAACTTCGATCACCGTCGTCATCATCGTCGATGCGATATTTGCGATCATGTTCAAAGACATCGGAATCAGTTGATGGAAGACTGCGTAGTCGAAGTCAAAGGCTTGTGGACGCAGTTCGGCGATAACGTCGTGCACCGCGACATCGACTTGTGCGTTCGCCATGGTGAAATCATGTCGTTAGTCGGCGGTTCTGGCAGCGGCAAAACAACCATGCTGCGCCAGATGATCGGGCTCGAACGCCCAACGCGCGGCGACGTGCGCGTGTTCGGCGTCTCCCTGCAGAGCAACGATTTAAGCGCGCTGCGCAAGCTGCGTGACCGGTGGGGTATGCTGTTTCAGGAAGGCGCGCTCTTCAGCGCGCTGACCGTGTTCGACAACGTCGCCCTGCCCATGCGCGAATTGCGCCTGCTCGACGAAGGCCTCGTGCATGATCTTGTCATGATGAAGCTCGATATGGTGGGAATCGAACCGCGTCACGCCTCCAAGATGCCGGCCGAACTTTCGGGCGGCATGGTCAAGCGGATTGCGCTCGCGCGCGCGCTCGCACTCGAGCCCGAATTATTGTTTCTCGACGAGCCGACGGCCGGACTGGACCCGGATCGCAGCGAAAGTTTTGTCACGTTGATCCAGGAACTGCACCGCGAACTGCAACTGACAGTGGTGATGGTGACGCACGATCTCGATACGCTGGTGGCGTTGTCTAACCGCGTCGCGGTATTGTGCGATCAGCGGCTTGAAATCGTCGGCACGCTTGACGAGGTGGTGGCGGACCCCCACCCGTTCATTCGCAATTTTTTTATGGGCGAGCGCGGTCGCCGCGCGCTGGAGGCGGTCAGGGCAGTCAAGGCAATTGTGTCGATGACGTGAAGTTTTTGAGGCCCGGCATTGAGCGGCCAGGCTGCAGATATAAAGGGGAACAGTCGTTATGGAAAACAGGGCATATGCGCTGGCCGCAGGGTTATTTACCCTTTTGCTCGGCATCGGAGTGATAGCTACTGCTTTGTGGTTCAGCGGCAATACCGTCGAAAATGACGAATACCTGCTGGTGTCGCGCTATCCGGTGTCGGGCCTGAATGCGCAGGCGCCCGTGCGATATCGCGGTGTGACCGTGGGCAAAGTAGTGAATATCAATTTCGATCGGCAGGATTCGCAGGCGATCCTGGTAAAAATACTCGTGCAGGCAGGCACCCCGATAACCCAGGGCGCATACGCGCAGCTGGGTTCACAAGGCGTAACGGGCCTCTCGTACGTGATGCTCGATGACGATGGCAAAAAACCGTCGCCGCTCACCAGCGAAAACGGCGAGCTTCCGCGGATCCCGGTAAGACCCTCCTTTTTCGATAGCTTGAGCAGTTCCGGTCAGGAGATGATCGTCAATTTCAACCAGGTTGCACAGCGCGTCAACACGTTGTTGAGCGATGACAATCAAAAGCAGCTGGTCGGCACTCTGCACAGCCTTGACCGGGCGACCTCCAAGTTCGTGTCATTCACGTCCGCGATGGAGCCGACGGTCAAGGCGTTGCCGGCGCTCATCCAGGATACCGGGCTGGCGCTCAAGCGCGCCGACATCTTGCTGTCGAATATCAACCAGCGTCTCGACTCGTTCGAGCGCGCTGCGAATAGCGCCGAGCAACTGAGCCACAGCGGGATGGCGTTATCCGACGCTATGCTGACTGAGTCGGTGCCGCGGCTCAACGTGCTACTCGAAGATGTTCAGCGCTCGTCGCGCGGGCTCGAGCGTCTGCTGAATGAAATCAATGAACAACCGCAAAGCCTGATTTTCGGCCGCAATGCGGCGCAGCCAGGCCCAGGCGAACCGGGCTTCGGCACGCAACGGGGAACAAAATGAAAAACATACTGACACTATGGCTGGCGCTGGCACTCACCGCCTGTTCGCTCGGGGCGCAGAAGGATGCAACGACGACTTACGATCTCGGCGCAGCACCGGCGGCATCGGCAGCGCAACCGCGCATACGAACCAGTGTGCTCGTGCATTCGATTGCGGCGCCGAGCTGGCTTGATTCGCCCGCCATTGTGTATCGTCTCAACTATCAGGATGCCGCGCGTCAGCTTACCTATGCGAACAGCCGGTGGGCGGCGCCGGCGGCCGCGCTGCTAACTCAAAGGCTGCGGTCGCAACTTGCGTCAATCAGCGATGGCGGCGTGATGAATATTGCCGACAGTGCGCGCGCGGATTACGCGTTACGCGTCGAACTCGAAGAATTCAACCAGGTCTTCGACACGGCGGAATCCAGCCGGGCCGTCGTCGTTGCGCGTGCGAGCATCATCAATGTCGCGCGCCGCGGATTGGTCGCGCAGAAAACTTTTACGATCGAAAAGGCAGCGGCGAGCGCTAATGCTGAGGGCGGCGTGCGCGCGCTGGCCGGTGCGAGTGGCGAAGTCATTGATGCGATCGTCGCGTGGACGGCCACGCGCCTCGCCGAGGACAAAAAGTAAGGTCCCGCGCGTAATCGCGGATAATGCAGGAGCGTATTAATGGCGGACACCCTCTTTGCCAAAATCATCGACCGGCAAATTCCGGCCGACATCGTTTACGAAGACGAGTTGTGCCTTGCGTTCAGGGATGTAAATCCGCAAGCCCCGGTGCATATTCTGCTGGTTCCCAAGAAACCGCTCGACATGCTGTCGAACGCGTCCGCCGATGACGAGGCGCTGCTCGGCCACCTGTTGCTGGCGGCTGGCAAGATCACGCGTGAACTTAAAATCGATGGCGCGTTCCGGCTGATCATCAACAACGGCAAGGAAGGCGGGCAGGCGGTATTTCACCTGCATATGCATATCATGGCGGGCCGCAAATTTCGCTGGCCGCCGGGCTAAGCAGACTTTAGTTGTTTGCAGCGTCCTGGACGTGCGCCGCGGATGTCTCAGCGCGCGCTGATGTCAGTTTTGGGAGAGACCGGCTTTAAGGCGAGCCTGGATCAGAAATGGATCGCCGGGCGCGACGCCCGGCGTCCTGTTCAAGCAAGGCACCCGAGATGAACTCTGCAGCCGAGCGTCCGGCGGCAAAGGGCGCTAGCGCTGGATGCCGGCGTCGTTCTTATCGTGCAGCGTCTTGAGATCCATGCCTTCGATCCATACATTGGGGCACAGGAAACCGGCGCTGATAAAGAAAATGAATAAACGTCCGAACCGCGGCAGATCCCACTTCGCGCCTTTGCGTGCAGCGGACAAATTGGATGCGTCCATCGTTAATCTCCTCATGAAGAATGGCCACGATCATTGTTCGTGGATAAGCACGATGGAGTCTGCCGGGCAGGCTTACTCAAGCTTACGGGAATACGGCTCCAACCGTGCAGGCAATATACAGGTTAATGCGGCGGTGTGCCGGTCGCCGGCACGGGCTTTCAGCCAGCAATTTTTAAATGCTTGATCTCCGCGGTCCCGCCCTGGGCTTCGTCCAGCATGCGGAAGATCTCGGTCGCTTCCTTCGCAATCGCATCCGCAATGTCGTTGAGCATCTTGAGTCCTTTGGCGACCGTCGCGTGTTCGGGCGCCCCGTACCAGCCGGTTTCGGCGATCGTGCGGATGTCGGTCAGCACGGGTTGATAGCTGCGCGTGCGGCGCAATTTGTCCCACTTGCGCCCGCGCGAGTGATCGGATGAGTAGTCGATGCGGTCGAGATGCACGAGGTCCGGCCGGTAAGCGAGCACCGCGAGCGCTTCTATTTCGCCGCCATGGGTGAGTCCTCCGCAATCGTGCCCGTATAGCTCGGCCGCCACATAACAAGCCTGCACGGTCAACACGGTCATGCCGTGCTCTCGATGCAACGCCTCAGACGCAATCGCAAGCGACGGAATATTGCCTTCGTGCCAGTTGATGATCAGCAGATATTTCGCGCCGTGCTGCGCGGTCGATTGGCAGGTTTCAGTCACGACGCGCATATAGGTGTCGGTCGATAACGTGATCGTGCCTTCGAACGGCATGTGCATTGGCGTAACCCCGAACGGGGTCGACGGCAATAAGAGGCCGTCCATGCGTTCGGCGATCGCGTTGCCGATCACCTGGCTCGCGTAAATGTCGGTTCCGGTCGGCAGGTGCGGGCCGTGTTGTTCGACGCTGCCCGCGGGAAGGATCACGAGCGGATTTTTTTTGAGCTGCTGCGCAATCTCAGGTTGAGTGAGATCGATGAAGTGGCGGGTGGGTAGCATGCGGATGTTCCTTCGACGCAAAAGAAAAAAGGATTAGCCATAGAGGGCGGAGGGGAAAACAAACCCGGACCGAATAATTGATTCGTATTTCGTGACTATTCAGCGTGTAGCTATTGTACAAATTGTACGCAGTGTGTATGCTGTGATGCATGGAAGAACTGCCGGATCTTTCGCGCCTTACGCACGACCAGAAAGACGA
>JANXRI010000360.1 GCA_025353085.1 Betaproteobacteria bacterium | reverse complement strand
GCCGACGATATGAAGGAAATCGCTGCACAGAGCAGCACGAGTGTTTGAAGGCTGCGGCCATTGGCGTTCATGAGTCCCTCGTTTGAGTGAGACGGCAGGCGTTAGTGTAATGCACAACAATGTCCACGCCGCGGGTTTGCCCCCCACGCAGGATTCGGCCCTCATAAGCGATATACTAATAATCATCATGCAAGTCGCCTCCATGCATTTCAAAGCGCGCGTCGGCGCGAAACTAGCCGACGTCAAGCTGCAAGCTGCGCTCAAAAAACTGCAGGGCAATTTCGTCAAAGGGCGCGCCGACCGGATGGCGGAACTCGATAACGTCGAGGCGCTGCGCACGCACGCGGCGGCCATTCGTGATCGCGTGCTCAACAATCTCGATGTCTATCTCGAAGAATTCGAAAAGAACGCAACCGCGCGCGGCGCAATCGTACATTGGGCTGAGACCACCGCCGACGTTAATCGCATCGTGTGCGAACTCGCGCAGCGATATCACGTTAAAAAGGCAGTGAAGTCGAAGTCGATGGTGAGCGAAGAGTGCGCATTAAATGACGCGCTCGAAGCCGCCGGCGTCGAAGTTGTTGAAACGGATCTGGGCGAATACATCCTGCAACTCGCCAAAGAGCCGCCGTCGCACATCATTGCGCCGGTGATACACAAGGGGCGCGACGAGATTTCCGATCTCTTCGCCGCCAAGCATCAATTGCCGCGCAAGACCGATATCGGTGAACTGACACTCGAAGCGCGCCAGATGCTGCGACGTCATTTTCTGACGGCGGACATGGGTATTTCGGGCGCCAACTTCATCGTGGCCGAAACCGGCACGACGCTGATCGTGACCAATGAGGGCAATGGGCGCATGACGACGACGCTGCCGCGGGTGCACGTCGCAATCACCGGTATTGAAAAAGTGGTGCCGACGCTCGAAGACGTAACGACGTTGCTGCGGCTCCTGCCGCGTTCGGCGACGGGTCAGACGATTTCGAATTACATCTCGTTCACGACCGGCACCAAAGATGCGGAGGACGCATTCGGCGCCGAGCACTTTCATATCATTCTGCTCGATGGCGGCCGCACGAAGCTGATCGGCACCGATATGCAGGAGATGCTGCGCTGCATACGCTGCGGCGCGTGCATGAATCATTGCCCGGTTTATCAGAACGTCGGCGGCCATGCGTACGGCTGGGTGTATCCGGGGCCGATGGGCTCGATCCTCACGCCGACGTATGTTGGACTTGAAAACGCGCTCGATCTGCCGCATGCGTCGACGTTTTGCAATCAATGCGGGGTCGTGTGCCCGGTCAAGATCCCGCTGCCGGATCTGATGCGCAAGTTGCGCGAGAAGCAGGTCGAGCGCGGGTTGCGGCCGTGGCAAGAGCGCTTCGCTTTCAAAGCTTGGAGTTGGGTGGCGCAGCGGCCGGCCCTGTACGCAATAGCAGCACGCGTGGGCGCTCGTGCATTGAAATGGATGGGCGGTAGCCGCAAATTGATTCATCATCTGCCCTTCGCCGGCGGCTGGACTGAAGGGCGCGACATGCCCGCGCCGCAGGGTAAAACTTTTCGTGAATTGTATGGAGAACGCAAATGAACAAACCGGTTGAACTCAAAGCCGTGCCGTCCGTAGCTTTATGGATCGACGGCAAGCAAAAACCCGCCACCAGCACTCGTGCCGGCGACATTACGAATCCGGCGACGGGGCAGATCACCAGGCGCGTGCCGTTTTGCAATGCGGCCGACATCGACGCAGCGGTGCAGGCGGCGCAGCGCGCATTTCCCGGCTGGCGCGACACGCCGGCACTGCGTCGCGCGCGCATTCTCATGCGCTTTCGTGAATTGCTCGATGCGAACAAGGACGAACTCGCGCGGCTGATCACGGCGGAGCATGGCAAGACCCTCGCCGATGCCGCGGGCTCGGTGCAGCGGGGCGTCGAGGTCGTCGAGTTTGCGATGGGCATACCGCATCTCGTCAAAGGCGAATACAGCGAAGAAGTGGGCACCGGCGTCGATTGCCATTCGGTGCGCCAGCCGCTCGGTGTTTGCGCGGGCATTACGCCGTTTAATTTCCCGGTGATGGTGCCGCTGTGGATGTTTCCTGTCGCACTCGCCTGCGGCAATACTTTCGTGTTAAAGCCGTCGGAGAAAGTGCCGTCGGCATCGATGCTGATGGCCGATCTTTTGAAGCAGGCCGGCTTGCCCGACGGCGTCTTCAATGTCGTGCATGGCGACAAGGAAGCCGTCGATGGGCTGCTTAATCATCCGGGCGTTAAAGCGATTTCGTTTGTCGGCTCGACGCCGATCGCGAAATATATTTACGAGACGGCCGCTAAAAACGGCAAACGCGTGCAGGCGTTGGGCGGCGCAAAAAACCATGCGGTCGTGTTGCCGGATGCTGATTTCGAATTTACCGCTGATGCGCTGATTGGCGCCGCGTATGGTTCGGCGGGCGAGCGCTGCATGGCAATTTCAGCAGTCGTCGCAGTCGGTGAAGCGGCCGATCCGCTGATCGCGAAGCTTAAAGACAAAGCGTCGAAATTAAAAATAGGCGCCGGCGACAGCAAGGTCGATGGCAAGGAAATGGACATGGGACCGCTGGTTTCGCGCGTGCATCGCGCCAAGGTGGCGGCTTATGTCGACAAGGGCGTGGCGGAAGGCGCAAAGCTGGTGCTCGACGGGCGCACCTTCAAAACGGCGGGGGATGGCTTCTTCCTCGGCGCCTCGTTGTTCGACAACGTGACGCCGGAGATGACGATTTACAAGGATGAAATCTTCGGGCCGGTGCTGATCGTATTGCGCGTCAAATCGCTCGACGAGGCGATTGCCATGATCAATGCGAACCAATACGCGAACGGCACTGCGGTGTTCACGCGCTCCGGCGGCGCGGCGCGCAAATTCGAGCGCGAAATCGAAGTCGGCATGGTCGGCGTCAACGTGCCGATTCCGGTGCCGATCGCATTTTATTCATTCGGCGGCTGGCGCAATTCTCTGTTCGGCGATCAGCATGTTCACGGCATGGAAGGTGTGCGCTTTTACACGCGCAACAAGGTCGTGACCACGCGCTGGCCCGACGCCAACGCGTTGCCGCAGGGCTTTAACATGCCGACGCTGGGTTGAAGGCAGGCTTTAGGATTGAGTAAATGCTTTTTTTGCCTTAAATCCTAATCCTCAATCCTCAATCCTCAATCCTGACAACATGAGCGCACGCGACAATATTCTTGCCCGTATTCGCACGGCCCAGGGCCGTAGCGGTGCGCCCGGTGCGGAAGAGCGCGCGGCGGTTGCGGCGCATCTCAATTCACATCCAGAAGGCCCGCGCCCGCAGCAGGCAAGCGATCCGGTCGCGGGTTTTGCGGCATGCGCTACCAAGCTTTCGACGACCGTCGACCAGGTTGCCGGCATGGCGGAAGTGCCGCCTGCGATTGCGCGTTATCTCGAACAGAATAATTTGCCGAAAGCCGCGGTGTGCTGGCCCGAACTGTTCGAACTCGAATGGGAAGCGGCGGGCATCAAGATCGAAGCGCGCGCCGCCGAGGGTTCCGATCTGGTCGGTATCACAAGCGCGTTCTGCGCGATCGCGGAGACCGGCACCTTATTGACCTTATCGGGGCCGCGCACGCCGGCCACCACGAGCCTGCTGCCCGAAACGCATATTGCGGTGGTGCGCGCCTGCCGCATGGTGCGCAGCATGGAAGACGCGTGGAAATTATTGCGCGACGAACGAGGTGCGAGTTTCATGCCGCGCGCGGCGAATTTCATCTCCGGCCCATCGCGCACCGCCGATATCGAGCAGACGCTGGTGCTCGGCGCGCATGGACCGTATCGCGTGCACATCGTGCTCGTTGGATAAAGCGGGGCGTGTTATTTCGCCGTCACGAATACGTGCCCCGCAGGACGGGTCTTAAGTTTGGTTTAAGCGTGCGCGCTTAGGCTGCGAGGCCCGCGGATGGCAGCCCGCAAAGAAATCCGAGTTCAGGAGTGTCATGCGTTTGTTGCTCGTCGAAGATGATGCAATGATAGGCGAGAGTGTGCGCCTCGGTCTGCGTCGCGATGGTTTCACGGTCGACTGGGTGCAGGACGGACGCGCGGCCGAGCTCGCGCTCGCGAACGACGTGTACGACCTGTTGCTGCTCGATCTCGGTCTGCCCAAAAAAGACGGCATCGAAATCCTGACCAACCTGCGGCGCCACGGCAATCGAATGCCGGTGCTCATCTTGACCGCGCGCGATTCTGTCGGCGACCGCATCAAGGGACTCGACAGTGGCGCCGACGATTACATGGTGAAGCCGTTCGATCTCGACGAACTGGCGGCGCGTATTCGCGCGTTGCTGCGCCGGCAGGCGGGGCGAGCCGACACCGTCATCCACTGCGGCGAACTGACGCTCAACCCGGCAACGCGCGTGGCGACGCTGAGCGGTCGCCACCTTACATTGTCCGCGCGCGAACTTGCGGTGCTCGAGGCGTTGCTAGAACGGCCCGGCGCAGTACTGTCGCGCGAACAGCTGGAAGAAAAACTGTATGGCTGGGATGAGGAAGTCGAGAGCAACGCAGTAGAGGTGTACATTCACGGCCTGCGGAAAAAACTCGGCGCCGATTTCATCAAGAATATTCGCGGCGTCGGTTATATGATTCCCAGGAAAGCGTCATAACATGCGAGCCGTTTGCCGCAGATGACTTCGATCCGCCGCCAGTTGCTGGTCTGGTTGCTGGCCGGCCTCGCGCTCGCCACGCTGATCGCGGCGTTGGCCGTCTACACCCGCGCGCGCATTGAAGCGGCGGAACTCTTCGATTATCAGCTCCAGTTGATGGCGGCGGCGTTTCCACATCAGGGATTGGGCCAGGCAATCGCACCACGGGGGGGCGAGCAGGGCATCGCCGGCGATGTCGTCGTCGTGCAGATCTGGGACCGCAACGGTGTTCAGCTCTATTGGTCGCGACCGGGCTCGCCGATACTCCAACGACTCGAGCTCGGGTTTTCAACCGTCGCCACGCCGCGCGGGGACTGGCGCGTTTTTAATTCGCTGATCGACGGCAACGTGGTGCAGGTCTCCCAGCCGATGCGCGCGCGCGCCGAACTTGCCGCGGGCATCGCATTGCGCACGATGCTGCCGCTGCTCATTTTGCTGCCGATTCTGGCAGGCCTGGTATGGGTAACGGTCAGTCGCGGCCTGCGACCGTTAAAAGACGTGGCCTCGGCGCTCGACCGGCGCACGGAAGATGCACTCGAGCCGCTGCCCGTCGCGCCGGTTCCAAACGAAGTAACGCCGCTCGTGACCGCGCTCAACGAGTTGCTCGCGCGCCTGAGCGGCGCACTTAATTTGCAAAAAGCGTTTATTGCCGATGCGGCACACGAATTGCGCACGCCGCTGACCGCCGTCAACCTGCAAATCCAGAACGCGGAACGTGCAACCACCGGGACCGAGCGCGCCACGGCTTTTGCGCAACTCAAAGCCGGCGCCGAGCGCGCATCACGTGTCGTGCAGCAATTATTGACGCTGGCCCGCAGTGAACCGGGCGCGGCAGAACGTCCGATGACGACGGTCGACTTGATCGCGATTGCGCGAGAAGCAGTGAGGGAGTATGCGCCCCTCGCCGAAGCCAAAGGCGTCGACCTCGGCATGTCAGCGGATTCCCCGGTGACGGTGACCGGCGACAGCGATGCATTGCGCATATTGCTCGCCAATCTGATCGACAATGCGGTGAAGTACACGCCGCACGCCGGCACGGTCGACGTTGCGGTGAAGGTCGATGGCCTACAGCCGGTCTGCGTTATCACCGACACCGGCCCTGGTGTTCCGCCGGATGAAAGATCCCGCGTGTTCGATCGTTTCTACCGTCGGGATGTGGGCGGAGTTCAGGGCAGCGGCCTCGGTCTGGCTATTGTTCAACGAATTGCCCAGCGACACGGCGCAACAGTCGAACTGAGTGAACAGCCGCAGCGCAGCGGGCTGAAAGTCGTGGTGCGTTTCAAGCCCGTTTAAATCTCGCGCCGCCGCGGTCGCGTTACGCACTTTTTTGTTTTAAGTCTGTCTTAAGGTTAAGTCTTTAAGCTACACGTCGGTTCATTACAGCCGGTATGTTATTCACCATCAGGAGCGACTTATGAAACAGACCATGATTTTTCGCAGTTTGATCGTCGCCGGCGTTGTTTTCGGCGCAGCGGCGGGCGGCTATTTCGGCCAGCAGTCAGTCGCGCCTTACTATGCAAGTGCCGCCGGCGCGCCCTCTGCGTCTGCGCCTGCTACAGTGCAACCGGGCGCGCGAGTGGCGGTGCCTGATTTCACCAGCATTGTCGAAGAAAACGGTGCAGCGGTGGTCAACGTCAGCGTGGTCGGTAAAGCTGATAAAACAGCCGCGATCCCCGAACTCGATCCCAGCAATCCGTTTTATGAATTCTTTCGGCAATACCGCGGGCAGGTGCCGCGCGATCAGACGCCGGTGCAGGGACTGGGCTCTGGTTTTATCGTGCGCAGCGACGGACTCATTCTGACCAATGCTCATGTCGTGGCGGATGCCACCATGGTGACGGTCAAGCTGACGGACAAACGCGAGTTCAGAGCGAAAGTGTTGGGCATCGATAAGCCGAGCGATGTCGCAGTGATAAAAATCGATGCCACCAATTTACCGACTGTGAAAATCGACAGGGCCGATGATGTGCGGGTCGGCGAATGGGTGCTCGCCATCGGTTCGCCGTACGGATTCGACAATACCGTGACATCGGGAATCGTGAGCGCAAAGGCGCGCGCACTGCCGGGTGATACGTATGTGCCGTTTATTCAGACCGACGTGGCCGTCAACCCGGGAAATTCGGGCGGCCCGCTCTTTAATATGAAGGGCGAAGTGATTGGCATCAACTCGCAGATCTACAGCCGGTCGGGCGGTTATCAAGGCCTGTCGTTCGCGGTTCCAATTGACGTTGCGCTCAAAGTGCAGGACCAGTTGCTCGCTACAGGGCGCGTAACGCGAGGCCGGCTTGGGGTTGGCATCCAGGACGTGAACCAGGCGCTGGCGGAATCTTTCGGGCTGAAGAAAACGGCTGGTGCGCTCGTGAGCACGGTCGAGAAAGATAGTCCGGCGGCTAAGGCGGGCATTGAAGCCGGTGACGTGATCGTGCGCTACAACGGCACTGAACTCAGCACTTCCGCGCAACTGCCGGTGCTTGTGTCGAATACCAAGCCGGGCGAAGTTGCCAAGCTCGACGTGGTGCGCAAAGGCGAAGCGAAGCGCGTCGATGTAACGGTTGGCGAGCTGAAGTCCGATAAAGTTGCGTCCGCCGACACCGCGGTTGAACGTGGCCGGCTGGGGGTCGCGGTGCGCGCGCTCAGTCCGGAAGAACGTCAGCAGGTCGGTGTTGCCGGCGGCGTGGTCGTCGAAAATGCAACCGGCGCGGCGCTCACTGCGGGCATCCAGGCAGGCGACGTGATTCTGTCGGTCAACAACACGCCGGTGAAATCTGTCGAGCAGTTGCGGCAGCTTGTTGCCAAAGCCGGTAATCGCGTCGCGCTGTTAGTGCAGCGCGAAGACGCCAAAATGTATGTGCCGGTCGATCTAGGCTGAGTCGGCGCTTTAAAGAACAAACTGCGGGGCCCGCTCGATGCGGGCCCCGCGTTACGTACTTACGTATGCATTGAGCGCGGATAGGACAAGGCTGTATAAGCTGGCAGTCGCTATCCGATGGGCGGGCAGTCGCTATGCGATGTTAAAATCGCCGCGCTTATCAACCGAGGATCGCCCGTGTCTGCCCATCGCATCACCGCGCACCGGGTCGTATTTCAGATCGCAATTGCGCTGTGGTTTGCGACACACGGCGCGCTTGCGCCAGCCGCCGGCATCGACCATAAATCCGCGCTCTTCGGCGTTCCCGTCGAATTTATTCTGTTCGCGGCGACTTTGCTCGGCGTGGCGGTGTTTCACCATCACACGCTGCGCGTCGCGCTGGGCGGGGTCGCCACAGTCGTCGGCTACAAACTTCTTTTCACCGGTTTTCATGGCGGGGCCGGCTTGGCCGGTTTTGGCGCCCACCTGGGTGACGAGTGGGTGATCCTGGCCAATTTATTTTTGCTGTTGGTCGGGTTCGCGCTCCTCTCGCGGCATTTTGAAGATAGCCATGTGCCCGCCCTGCTGACTAAATTCCTGCCCGGCGATTGGAAGGGCGGCTTCCTGTTACTCGTCATGATTTTCGTGCTGTCGGGATTTCTCGACAATATCGCTGCCGCAATTATCGGTGGCACCATCGCGGCGACGGTATTCAATCATAAAGTGCATATCGGTTATCTTGCGGCAATCGTCGCCGCATCGAATGCAGGCGGCGCAGGCAGCGTCGTCGGCGATACCACGACAACGATGATGTGGATCGACGGCGTGAGTCCGCTGAACGTGCTCGAAGCGTATGTCGCGGCTGTCGTCGCGTTGTTTATTTTCGGCATCCCCGCCGCTATTCAACAGCAACGGCATGCGCCGATTACCAGGGACGCGCCGGCTGGCGTGCGCGTAGACTGGAACCGTGTCGCGATCGTTGCGTTGATTCTGATCGCGGCGATGGCAGTGAACGTGCTCGTCAACACGCGCTATGCAGCGGTGTCCGGGCGCTTTCCATTTATCGGCGCCGCCGTCTGGGCGGTGATTGTGTTAACCGCAGGGTGGCGCAAGCCGGATTGGCAAGTCGTTCCAGGCGCGGTCAAAGGCAGTATTTTTTTGCTGTCACTTGTGCTGATCGCATCGTTGATGCCCGTTGACAAGCTGCCGGCGGCGTCATGGGAAACCGCACTGGGCCTCGGTTTTGTTTCGGCGGTATTCGACAACATTCCGTTGACGGCACTGGCTCTTAAGCAGGGTGGTTACGATTGGGGATTTCTCGCGTATGCGGTGGGCTTCGGTGGCTCGATGATCTGGTTCGGTTCATCGGCCGGTGTCGCATTGGCTAATTTGTTTCCCGAAGCGAGATCGGTTGGCTTGTGGCTGAAGCATGGGTGGCTGATTGCGGTTGCCTACGTCATAGGCTTCTGCGTGCTTCTGCTCGTGCTGGGGTGGCATCCGGACGCCCGCCATAAGGCGGCGCCGACTACTCGTGACGGCGCGGCAACCACTTGTTGCAACGGTAATTTTTCGAAGAGCGTCAATGACAAAATCTGTAACAAGGTATGCAAGGACGAATCCAGTTTGAGTTGCTTCTTGATGATCGCCACCGGCACGTAGACGCTGATGGCGATCCAGATTTGCGTCCGCACGGCGTTCTCCGAGGTGCCGTAAAAACGCTTGATTCTCAGATGCTGCCTGATCCATTTGAAGAACAACTCCCCCTGCCATCGGCACTCAATCACCATTTACCCAATCACGTTTTTTTAAGGAAGCTGAATCTTGCCACCGCCGCCCATGCCTGGCGGACCGCCGGCGCCGCTTTGTGGAATGACTATCGAAGACGCGGCTTGGCGTCGATATTCCTGGATTTCCTTGACGGTGCGCTCAACGCCTTCCTTCGCAGCGGCCTCGTAATTCTTGATCGCATCGGCGAGTCCATTCGCTGCGATTTCAAAGGTCACCGGAATCGCGCCCATCGGCGTCAGGATTTGCGCCTCGCCGACAAACAGCGCCGTGCGTCCGCCGTCCGGCGTGCCGTCCGTTTTAACGGGTGTCAGGCAGCGAATGGTGCCGACTTTGCGATCGGTGTAAACGTCTTCGCGGTAAACACTGGCCGCGTCCATCGTCAGATTGATACTATTGCCGTCTTGTTGAAGCGCCATGATTGCCCTTAATTTCAATTAAAAACCGGATCGTACCAGAGATATTCCGGGAAGGTGAGGGCGGGCGCGTATTTTGCAAGTGCGACATAGAGAGACTCGAGCGCGGCGTAAGTTTCGCGAAAAACGGGCCGCCAGGCTTTCTCGCAAGGAGAAGACTGTGCGCTACCTTAGTGTTGTCGCCGCTGTTGGCGACCCGCGCGAGCGGGCGGGACTCTGCAGCGCCGCGGATAAAGATAACGCGGGTTACTGCTGAATTTTGATACCGGAATCTTTGATGAGCTTGCCGTAGCGGTCGAAATCAAAGCGCAGCCGCGCGGCAAATTGTTCGGGCGTCGACGGCACGATTTCCATCGCCTGCGTGTTCCATAATTCGCGGATGTCGGGTGCGGCCAGAATTTTTGCGATCGACGTCGACAGCCGGTTGACGATGTCACGCGGCGTGCCGGCGGGCGCGAAAATGCCATGCCAGCCGATCATCTCGTAACCGGGCAGGCCGCTTTCCGCGATGGCGGGGACGTCCGGCAGCGCGGCGGCACGGCGCGCGCCCGTCACGCCGATCGCATGCAATTTGCCAGCGCGCATTTGCAGCAGCACCACGGCGAGGCTGTCCCACGTCAGGTCCACGCGGCCGGCGACGAGATCGACAATCGCCGCCGAGCCGCCGCCGCGATACGGCACATGAAGCAGTTGGATACCCGCCATCGACGCGAATAATTCGCCGGCTAGATGAAAGCCGCTGCCGACGCCCGTCGAGCCATAAGTGAGCGGATCACGGCGTGTTTTCGCGAGCGCAATCAGCTCGCGCGCGGTTTTCGCCGGAACAGCGGGATGCGCCACCAGCACGTATGAGAATGTGCTGATCTGGATCACGGGCGCGAAGTCGCGCAGCGGGTCGTACGGCACTTTATATAAATGCGGTGTCGCCGCCATCGCTGAGCCCGGTGCTGCGAGCAGGTTATAACCATCGGGCGCGCTCTTGGCCACCAGATCGTTGGCGATCATGCCGGTGGCGCCGGGACGCGCATCGACAACCACTTGCTGACCGAGCGCTTCGCTGAGTTTTTGCGCGAGCGGACGTGAAAAAACGTCGATTGCACTACCGGAACCGAAGCCGTGAATGAGCCGTACCGGTTTACTCGGGTAAGACTGCGCATGGCATGTGCTCGCAATCAAACACCCGGCGGCAACGCCGATAAAGTGTCGCGCCCTGAACATTTTCACGCTGCAGTTCAATCGGCGCGTGCGCCGGAAGATTTAACTACGCCGCCCCATTTCACCACTTCAGATTTAACGAAATCCGCGAACTGGATCTGCGTGAGCCGGCCCGGCGCCGCACCCTGGTTGGCTAGATTGTTTACCATATCGGGCAACTTAAGCGACGCGGCGATTTCGTCGCTTAACCTTGTCAATGCATCGCGCGGTGTCGCCGCCGGCGCGAAGATGCCGTACCAGTATTCAACGTCATAGCCGGGGACGCCGCTTTCGATCACGGTTGGAGTCTGCGGCAACGATTCCGCACGGGTGCGGCCCGAGACCGCGATTGGCTTCACGCGATGGCTCTTGATAAAGGTCATCGCCGCGGGCAACGACGAGAACATCACCTGCACCTGCCCGCTGGCGAGATCGGTCAGCGCGGCCGGCGCGCCTTTGTAAGGCACGTGCGTCCAGGTCACGCCGGCCATCGAGCGCAAGAGTTCGCCCGATAAATGTGTGATCGTGCCGGCGCCCGACGAGGCGACGTTGATGGCCCCGGGCTTAGCCTTGGCCAGCGCAACCAATTCCCGCATCGACGCGATCGGAAACGTCGGATGGATGATGACGACCATCGGTGTTGAGGCCACCATGGCGACGGCCGCCAGATCCTTTACGGTGTCGTAATTAAGTTTGCTGTAAATGCCGGGATTGATCGCGATTTCGGAAGTTGAAGCGAGCACTACGGTGTAACCGTCAGGCGGTGCCTTGACCACTGCTTCGGTGCCGATTGAACCGCCAGCGCCGGCGCGGTTATCGACGATGACCTGCTGGCCAAAGCGCTCGCCGAGCTTCTGCGCAAGGATGCGTCCGACCACGTCCGAGCCGCCGCCGGCCGGAAACGGCACGATCAGCCGCACCGGCTTGGCCGGATAATTTTGCGCATTTGCGCAGTTGGAGATCGCGAATGCGAAGGTGAAGGTGACAAGCCAGCGCGCCCGCACGTTACACACCCAGCAATTGGGCACGCGCCGCGTCAACGTCGTCGATGACCTCGGCAAGACGGTCGATACTGCTGTCGAGCGCAGCAACGATGCGCTCCATGCCGAGCCGCGAGCCGTCCGGGTACATCATCAGGCGCACGACCGGCGCACTCCCCGGCATCGACACCGCGCCGATCGTAAGGACGCCGTCTTTCTCGAGCATTTCCATCGCGACGAGGCCCGCCGCCTCGACCGCCACGAGTTTGGGTTTGGTTTTTCCGCCGCGCTGCTCGAGCGCGATATCGATGACATCATCGCCGGCGATCGATACACCCGGGCCGCCGAGATAGGCGCGCGTGGCGCCATATTTTTGCGCGAGCACTTCGACGAGTTGTTTTGCGAGTTCGCCCGCCTGCTTGACGACGGCCGGGTCGAAATTCTTGAGCGCATTAGCGACGCCGACGTACTGGCCAGCCTGCGCTTCGAGTCCGAGTTCATAGGCACGTGAGCCGATTTCTACGATCAAATCTTTGCGTCCGACTAGCACGCCTGCGCGTGGACCCGCGACATGCTTGTCCGCCGAGCAGCCCGCGAGATCGATTGCGCCGACCTGGAAAGTCCGCGGTTCTTCAAAAAAAGCCACGCGCGATGCCATGTGGGCATCATCGACGAATGCGAGTGTGTGCGGTTTTCTCGGCAATGCGAGGGCCTTGATGAATTCATCGAATGGCAGATGGCGCTTGGATGCGCTGATCGGCGTGATGAGCAGCAGACGTGGCGCGCCGCCGGTATGCCATTCCTTTTCAAGCTCGGCGTACGTATGAAATTCCTCGAGTTCGGCGCCGGCCATTGAAATAGGCCGCACCGTCGAAGGGTGTGACACGCCATTCAACGGCGCCAGTGCAAGCACGCGGTCACCCGGCTTGAGGATCGTCGTGAGTGCGATGAAATTGGCGGCGGATACCCGGTTCAAGATGATCGCGCTGTGTTTGGCGGGGTCGGCGCCCATGTGTTTTAACGCATAGGGCTCGGTTTTGCCTTCGAAGCGCTCGAAAAATGGCACGTGGCTCGAAAGATGCGGCACATCGTCATTCGTTATGCCGCTGCCGCGATTCATGCCGGAGAGATCGTACACGCTGTCGCGACCTTTAGCG
>JANXRI010000358.1 GCA_025353085.1 Betaproteobacteria bacterium | reverse complement strand
TTTCAGTTTCTTGACGTCTACACCGGCGCGTTTGAGCGCGACCATCGTCGCAATATGATTGGAGCCGCCGAGATTCGCCGCTACGGCAAAACTTACCGAGCCCGGATCGGCTTTCAATTTCGTGACCACATCCCTGCCGCTGCGCAAGGAACTGTCCGCTTTGACGACCAACGCGACGTACTCGTTGAAAAGCTGCGCGATCGGCGTCACGTCGGTATACGTGATCGGGCTCGCGCCAAGGATGTGCTCGACCAACAGATTGATCGGGCTCACCGAAAGGTATGCGCCGTCGCCTGCGTGCTGATTGAGATAACTCCAGGCGATCACGCCGCCCGCACCCACTTTGGAAACGACCGTCATCGGCGCTTCGACAAGTTTTTTCTGCTGCATCACGCGCTGCAGCGTGCGCGCGATGATGTCGTTGGCGCCGCCGGGCCCCGACATCGCGACAATCTCGACCGCGCGCTCGGGTTTCCAATCGGCAGCGAGCGATGCGCTATGCACAACGAGTGCCGCAATCATGGCAGTCACCGAGACGCCCGTGCGCGCGGCCAAGCGCATACCTTTTCGCACTCCGATCAAACTGCCGCTAGTCCGGCTTCATGCCGGACGCCTTGACGATCTTCGCGTATTTGGCGAGTTCCGTCTTGACGAAAGCGGCGAGTTCTTCAGGCGTGCTGCCCACCGGATCCGCGCCCTGAGTGATCAGCCAGTCTCGAAGCTCGCGCGTTTTGAGTACCTTCACGAACTCCGCGTTGAGCCGCGCGATGATCGGCGCCGGCGTTCCCGTCGGCACGAACAAACCATACCAGGTCACTGCTTCAAAGCCGGGATATGCCGCCTCAGCTATTGTCGGTAAATCTGGCGCCGCCTGGGAACGCTTGGCACCGGTCACTGCTATCCCGCGCAGCCGGCCGCTTTTAACAAATGGCAACGTCGAAGTTATGGTGCTGAACATGATCTGCGTCTCGCCGCTGATCAACGCGGTAATCGCCTGGCTACTGCCGCGATACGGCACATGCGTAAGCTTGGCCGCCGCCGCATCGGCAAACATCACACCCGCCAATTGCGCGGGCGTGCCAGTGCCTGACGAACCGTAATTGAGTTCGCCCGGCCGGTTGCGCGCGAGTGCGGCGAGTTCTTTCACGGTGCGCGCCGGCAGCGATGGATGCACAACCAGGAGATTCGGGACCGATGCGATGTACGTGACCGCGGCGAAATCCTTGATCGGATCGTAGGGAATCTTGCTGTAAAGATTCGGATTGATGGCGAGCGTCGTGTTGGAGCCGTTGAAGACCGTGTAGCCGTCGGGCGGGGCTTTCGCCGCGAGCTCCGCGCCAACCATTGTCGCCGCGCCGGGCCGGTTATCGACGAGCACGGTTTGTCCGAGCGCTTCGCTTAGCCGCGGTGCGAGTGCGCGCACGACCAGATCCTGGCCGCCGCCCGGGGGAAACGGCACGATGTAACGGATCGGTTTCACCGGATAACTTTGCGCGAGTGCTTCGCACATGAGCAGGCACGACAAAGCGACCGCGGCTGGTATGCGCTCATACGGGGTTTTATTAATCAGTTCCTCCTTCGGCAGCACAACCTTCGGCGCGCCAGCGCAGCATGCCGCCATGGAGATTGGCGATGTCACGCAGCCCTTCTTTTTGCAACATCACAACCGCCTGCGCCGAGCGCGCGCCCGAACGGCATACGGTCACGACCGGTTTGTCGCGACTGATTTCTCCGATGCGTTGTGTGAGCGAACCAAGCGGAATCAGTTTCGCGCCGGTGATATGGCCGAGTGCGCCGGTAAATTCATTGGGCTCGCGCACGTCGATCACTTCGACGCGCTCGATGATTTCCTCCAGCGCCTGCGGCTGAATCTCCCAGATGCCGCCGAACGTAAAAGTCAACTGGCCCCACTGCGGATCTGAATCGTCGGTTTGCCCACCGGCCGGCTCACCGCATTGCAGATTCGCGGGCACCGCGACGTCGAGCTGCTTCGGGTGCGGCAAATTGAGGTTATCCATATAGCCGGCAAAGTCATCCACGCCGATATCGCCGCCGAGGCGCGGGTTATAGCGGCGCTCCTCGTCGACGCTCGTCATTGTCACGCCGCGATAATCGTGCGCAGGGTAAATCAGGCAGGTAGACGGTAACGAAAATATTTGTTCGCGCACCGACTTGAACATGCGCCGCGGATTGCCCTGCTGAAAATCCGTGCGTCCGCTGCCGCGGATGAGCAGGCAATCGCCGGTGAACGCCATGCTCTGGTCGTCGAGCACGTAAGTAACACAGCCATCCGTATGACCCGGCGTTGCGCGCACTTCGACGTAGCGCCGGCCAAAACTCACCTTGTCACCGTGCTTGACGAAGCGATCAGCGCCGGCTGCTCCGCCCTCAGCCGACAGCGCAATGCCGCTGCCGCTACGCTGCTTCATCAGCCAGGCGCCGGTGACGTGATCGGCATGCACATGGGTATCGAGGGTCCACAGCAGATGCAGGTTCAATTCGCGAATGAGCGCCAGGTCGCGGCGCACCTGCTCGAAAACCGGGTCGATCAAAATCGCTTCGCGGCTCGCGCCGTCTCCCAGCAAATAGGTGTAAGTGGAAGATTGCGCGTCGAATAGCTGGCGCAAAATCAACATGGCATGCTCATCTGCGGTTGTACGTTAATCAATGCGCGCTCCTGAATCCTTGACGGCCTTCGCCCACTTCGCAATTTCGGCGTGGATAAAACGCGCGAGTTCGGCCGGCGTCGACGGTTCGATTTCGGCGCCTTCATCGGCAAGCCGTTGACGCATTTCCGGCGTGTTGAGCGCTTTGACGATCTCCATGTTGAGGCGGTCGATGATCGCTCTCGGCGTGCCGGCGGGCGCGACCACGCAATACCATGAGGTCGCGTCGAAACCGGGCAGTCCCGACTCGATCATCGTCGGTACGTCCGGCATCGCCGCCGAGCGTTTCGCGCCGGAGATCGCGAGCGCGCGAACTTTGCCGGCCATGTGCAACTGCCGGCTCGACGGAATTTGCGCGACCATCATGTCGATTTCGCTGCCCAGCAGCGCGACCATACCGGGGCCGCCGCCCTTATAGGGGACGTGCACCATGTCGAGCTTCGCCGCGCTCATCAGCATGGCCCCCGTCAGATGATTGGAACTGCCATTGCCTGATGAGCCGTACGTCATTTTGCCGGGCCGCGATTTCACCAGCGCGATAAATTCCTGCAGCGTTTTGGCGGGCACGCCGAGATTGACCACGATCACCAGCGGAACCTTGGCAACCAGCGTAATGGGCGCAAAATCACGTTCGGGATTAAACGGCAATTTTTTTCCATACAGGCTGACGTTGATCGCCATCGGGCTGACCGGCGCGAGCAATATCGTATAACCGTCAGGGGCTGATTTGGCCGCAATGTCGGCGCCGACATTCCCGCCCGCCCCTGGACGATTGTCGGCAACGACTGATTGGCCGAACGATTCGGTCAGCTTCTGCGCGAGCGTCCGGGTGAGCAGATCGGTGCTTCCGCCCGGCGCATACGGGGCGATGAAACGGATGGTTTTTTCCGGATAGCGCTGGGCAGCCGCCGCCAGCGGCAGGAGCATCACCGCCAAAATCATTACTGCCATCGAATTCCGCATTGACTCCTCGCCATGAGGAACACGCGTCATGCGCGAGTCCTGCTGACATTCTAATCGGGAGCCGAAGATTCAGGTAATTTGGCGCTGCCGCCAAACATCCGTGCGAGCCTGCGTGCAGCACGCGCCGGCTTTAGGCTGCGGCGGGTATGGCTTTGACGCCGACGTGGCTGGTTAGCCGCTGCGTGATGTCGCGGCGCACTTGATTGAAATCGATTGCCGACACTTCGCGCGGGCGTGGCAGATGAATCCGCGCATCGTGCTCGATGCGACCCGGGCCCGCGGTCATTACGACGACCCGGTCGGACAGTACTACCGCTTCTTCGACCGAGTGCGTCACGAATATCACGGTCACTTTTGTGCGCTCCCAGATTTCGAGCAGTTCCTGCTGCAGTTTCTCGCGCGTCAATGCATCGAGCGCGCCGAAGGGCTCGTCCATCAACAGCACTTCACAATCGTTGGCAAGCACGCGCGCAATCGCAACGCGCTGTTTCATACCGCCCGACAATTGACTCGGATAATAGTTGGCAAACTTCGTCAGGCCGACCATGTCGGTGTAACGCGCCGAAACTTCATCGAGTTTCGACTGCGGCAGTCCGCGTTGCCTGGGACCGAACGCGATATTTTCTTTGACGGTCAGCCAGGGAAACAATGCAAAATCCTGAAACACCATGCCGCGCTCGGGGCCCGGCGCCGCAATCGGCAATCCGTACATTTCGACCGAGCCGGCGGACGCTGTCTCGAAGCCCGCGATGATCCGCAGCAGCGTCGACTTCCCGCAGCCCGACGCGCCGATCAGGCACACGAATTCGCCTTTGCCGATGGTTAAATTGACGTCGCGCAGCGCCTCGACCGTCTGTTCTCCCATCGAGAAACGCTTACTGAGCGCCTTCACAGCGAGCGTCGGCCGGGCGCTGCGATGAAGCGCGGGCTCATGCATGGTGTTGCGGGCTCCATGCAAGCAGCCGGTTGTTGATCGCCACAATCACGCGATCGGACAGAAAGCCCGCAAGCCCGATCACGATCATCCCGGAGATCACGAGATCGGTGCGCGACAGAGTACGGCCATCCATGATTACCGCCCCCAGCCCTTCAGGCACGCCGGTCATTTCGCCCACCACGATCAAGATCCATGCGAAGCCGTGTCCAAGGCGCAGGCCGTTAAAGATCGACGGGGTCGCCGCGGGCAACACCACCTGGCGAAACAGCGATGAGCCGTTGCACCCGAGCATCGATGCCGCTTCAAATAAACGGTGGTCAACCGAGCGCACACCGAAGGTTGTGTTGAGAACGATCGGAAAAAATGCGCCAAGGAAAACCAGAAAAATCGCCGCATTCGGACCAAGCCCGAAAAAAATCATCGACAGCGGCAGCCACGCCGTGACGGGCACAGGCCGAAGTATTTGCAACGTCGGATCAATCAATTCGCGCACGAGCTTGATGCGCCCGATCAGGAGGCCGAGAGGGATGCCGACCGCAGCGGCCGCGAAAAATCCGCCGTAGACGCGCTGTACCGATTTCCAGAAGTGAATGTGGATGGTCTTGCTGAAAGCGTCGTCGTAAATGCCGCCGAAGGTGAAGTCATACAGCATGATCGCGACATCGCGCGGCAACGGAATCAAGCGGGTGCCCGTCACGCGTACGCAGATATCCCACGCCGCGAGCAGAATGAGCGGAACGATCAACGGCGTCAGCCAGCGTTGCAGGCGCGGCAGCAGAGATCCGCCCGCTTTCACCGGTTCATTGACAGCGCGTTCCATCGCGATCGTCCCGGTGCGCGCCGCCTACCTGGTTTTAGCCAGTTCGGTGACGAAGCTCGTGTTGATGAACTTCGTGTAATCCGGCAGCGCGCGTATCTGTTTTTTGTCGAGCATCTCCGAGCCATAATATTTGGCGCGTTTCACCCAGTCGGCGTCCGTGTTCCAGGTAAGTTCGACGTTCGGCGCGGCGATCTCGATCGTCGGCCGCGGCTGACCGAGTTTTTGCGCCGCCATCTCGACGAAGGCCGCGCGGTTGGACATTGCATACTCGGTGGCCTTGCGGTGAATCGTCAGGAAGACTTTCACGAGTTCCGCATTCTCTTTGATCATCGATTCATGCGTGGTCATGACCATGTTGACCGAGCCGGTCGGTGTGCTGTACGGATATTCAACAATCTTGCCCACCCCTTTGGCGACGCTGATGGATGGGCCCGGTTCGGCGCCGACATACGCATCGATGTCGCCGCGTTCGAGGGCAGCAGGCATGTCGCTGAACGACACGCGGATCGGCTGAATATCCTTGATCGACATGCCTTCCATTTTGAGGCGATCGAGTATCACCACTTCTTGCGTCGAACCCGGCAGAATCGCAACTTTTTTGCCGGCGAGATCCTTGATCGACTTGATGTCGGATTTCGCGCCGGCGACCACCGCCATGCCGCGATTGCATTGCGCGCCGATGATGACTACCGGCTCTCCGGCGGCGCCACCGAGCGTCGCGGCCGCGAGACCGTAAGTACCGAAATCGACGGAACGCGTGACCACTGCATTCTTGCCGTCGGTCGGCGTTTCATAAGGAATGACTTCGATCTTGTAACCGGCCGGCGTGAACTTCTCGTAGAAGTACGGGGTGATCGCGTGAATGAGCTTGAGCGTGCCCACCTTGATCACCCGGTCGGCGGCTTGCGCCGGCGTAATCCAGGTCACGCTCGCTACGATCAATGCCGCGAATATTGATCCTAGAATATTCTTCAGTGTTTTCATTCCTGCACCACCCTGAGTTGCGCGCCACAGCGACGCATGCTTACTTCATCAGCAAAGTGCGTGCCAAGAGAAAATATGGGGCCGTAGCGCGGATTGCGACCCATTACGCTCATCCGCGCGCACTGGTCAGGTGCGATTCGTCCGTTCACGCACCGACAAAGTGCGAGTTTAGTTTTCGAACCCCGGCTGGCTCGCGATGAGGTCCCGCAGCAATAAAGTGAGCGCGCCTTCCGGACTCGCGAGCTCGTCCAGTATAGTAAAGTGATTGCGATCGGGAAGCTCGACGAGACGGCCCGGCAGCCCCGCCCGCTCGCGGGCCGATGCGAATTCCTTTGACTGCCGTCTTAACTCGGGCAGCTCGGCGCCGCCGCAAGCGATGATCATCGGTACCGAAGTTGGCGGCAGATGATGGAGCGGACTCAGACGGCGCGCTTCCTCTTCGGTGAGTTTCAACTTGTCGTTGATATAGCACAGCCGCATCGGCTCGAGATCGTAGATTCCGCTGATCGCAAGGCTGCCTTTGACGGCCGGCTCATCAAGCACCATTGCAGTTAAATGGGCGCCCGCCGACCAACCGCCGAGATAGATGCGGTTGGCGTCGCCGCCGTACTCGTCGACGTGTTTCGCCAGCCAGCGTATCGCCGCGCGAATTTCAGTGACGATGCCACTGAGCGAAATGTCCGGCGCCAGCGTGTAACCAATCAGGGCAACGTGTATGCCATGCGCGAGGGGCCCGCGCGCCAACACACTGAAATCTTCCTTCGCGCGCATTTGCCAGTAGCCGCCATGTATGAATAGCAACACCGGGCCGGGGGCCGGCGCCGGAAAATAATCAATGCGGTGGCGCGGCGCTTCACCATAGCGAAGATCGACATAGCGCGGCATTTCGTTGCGCAGCTTGTCGCTGCGCGCGCGGGAATCGGCCATCAACGCAGTGCTGTTCGCAACTGCTGCGCTGTTGTTATAGGCTGCGTCGAGCGCCGCGCAATCCATCCCATGATATAAGTTCATATTGTTCCTTGGGTAATCAGCACGCTGTGAGCGCGCACCACGACAATGGCATTGCTTTAGACCGCATAGAATAATGTAACGCGGGGACTTCGATTTCGCCACTGCGTAACGATCTACACTTTACAATTTCCAATGCGTATTCCTTATTCGCTTTCATTTGCCGATTTGCAAGCACGCTTGGCCGACGGCAGCCTGACACCGACGCAAGTCGCGCGCGATGTGCTCGCGGCCGCCCCCCTCGGCGATCAACATCACGCATGGATACACCGCCTGCCTGAAGCGGATGTGCTCGCACAGGCGAATCGACTCGAGTCGGTTGTCGAAGCGCGCAAGCTTCCATTGTATGGCGTGCCGTTCGCGGTCAAGGACAATATCGATGTCGCAGGTCTGCCGACGACTGCGGCGTGCCCGGCATTTGAATACACCGCGGACGTTACTGCGACCGCAGTACAACGCCTGCTCGATGCAGGCGCGGTTCTGATCGGCAAGACCAATCTCGATCAATTCGCGACCGGACTTGCCGGCACTCGCTCGCCTTATGGGATTTGCGCCAACGCGTTCGATGCGAGATACATATCCGGCGGCTCGAGCTCGGGTTCGGCAGTCGTCGTTGCGCTCAACCTCGTGAGCTTCGCACTCGGTACCGACACCGCCGGATCGGGCCGCGTGCCAGCAGGGTTCAACAACATCGTCGGGCTCAAGCCGACTCGCGGCACGATCAGCACCGCCGGCGTCGTGCCAGCGTGCCGCACGCTTGATTGCGTGTCGATCTTTACGTCCACGACAAGCGATGCGTGGCGCGTTTACGAGATCGCGCGCGGATTCGATACCGTCGATGCTTACACGCGAGAGCCTGAGCCTTCGCGTCACCTGCCTGCAACGCCGTTACGCTGCGGAGTACCGCGCGCTTCGCAACTCGAGTTCTGTGGTGATGCTGAAACAGCCGCAATCTTCGAACGCGCGGTGACGTACGCGCGCGAAAGCGGCGCCGAAATCGTCGAGGTCGACTTTGCGCCGTTCCGCGAAACTGCGGCGTTACTTTACCAAGGACCCTGGGTCGCCGAACGGTTGGCCGGCATCAAGGATTTCTTCGCTGCGCACCAGCAGGAGATGCATCCGATTACGCGCGAAATCACCGCCGGCGGCGCGCGCTATTCCGCGGTCGATTCATTCGAGGCGGCGTATCGATTGCAAAGATTAAAACAACGCGCCGCCAGCGAATTCAGCAAGGTCGATGTGATGCTGGTTCCCACCTCGCCGACGATTTACACCATTGCGCAAGTCGAAGCGGATCCAATCACGCTGAATTCGAATCTCGGGCTCTATACGAACTTCGTTAACCTGCTGGATCTCGCCGCGATCGCGGTTCCCGCTGGTTTGCGCGACAAGGATCGGCTGCCGTCTGGCGTCACACTGATTGCGCCGGCGTTCAGCGAGCCGTTACTGTGCGCATTTGGTGATCGGCTGCACCGCTTGAGCAGCGAGACGCTCGGCGCGACGCGCTTTACGCTCCCATCACGCATTCCAGCCATCAAGGATTCGGCCGGCGATGCGCACGTGCAGTTGGTGGTCGTCGGCGCGCATTTGTCCGGCATGTCGCTCAATCATCAGCTCGTTACGCGCGGCGCCCGACTGATCAGGTCGGCACGAACTGCGCCGTGTTACCGGCTCTATTTATTGCCCGAAAGCCAGCCGCCGAAACCGGGACTCGTGCGCAGCGCCGACAATCAGGGCCATGCGATCGAGGTTGAGGTATGGATGATGCCGGTTGATCGTTACGGCGCCTTCGTCGCAGAGATTCCGGCCCCGCTCGGCATTGGCACGATCGAACTTGAAGACGGACGCTTGATGCAGGGATTTGTTTGCACGCAGGCGTTGCACGCGGCGCGCGATATTTCCGAATACGGCGGCTGGCGTCATTTTGTCGCCAGCCAGTAACGTTAGTGCAACCGGTCGGAGAACGCGGACCGGTTACATGTAGGAACACACAACTTTACGGCTTTAACTGCCCGCGAATCTCGCCGCCTTTGTTGGCCGCGCTATGGACATTCACGTACGTATTGCCCGCCTTGAATGCGTCAAATTGCGCATCGGTAAACTTAGAACCCGGCGGTATCGACCACGTGTTGTCCGAGCTCTTTACCATCGGCACGATAACCGGACCGTTCTTGCCCGGCGCGCCGTCATGGATATGCGCGGCGACCCCGGCAACACCCGACGTTGTAAGGCTTCCGCTGACCGACTTGTCACTGCCGACTGTGATCGTGCCGAAACCCGTTGCCGCAGTGGTGACCGGCGGAACTTCCTGATTTCCGTTCAGCGTGACCTGGGTATTCCCCGTACCTGACATGCCGGCGCAACCGGTCAACACAAGCGCAATCGTCCCCACGCAAACCCGCAATGATTGCAGCCCCGACTTTATGGTGATGTTCATTTCACTACCTCCGTTGATGTGCTTTATTAAAAGAACTGGTCGATCGAGAACGAGCGCCATATTTTACGAGCCTAAATTTACATGCCTTAAAGTTACGCTTCTTAATGTTACTTGCCTTAAAGTTACGCGCCTTGAAGGGACACCAGCATAATTCAAAATCGCCCCGCATTGCCAGTCCATAAAAATCGAGTGGTTTACCGGTAACGTACGCGTCGGTTCACGCGTCAATGAATGCGATTCGCTTTGCAGCGAGTAACCGTAGCGTTCGCCCCCCCGACCGACCAAAGACTAATCGAAGGATACAACGCGGCCGTACATCGCGACGTCGTGCTGTGTAAGCTGACTGACTTAATTCAGCCCGAAAAACTGCCCTGCTTATTGCTTCTTGTTTACGTCCGGCATCGGCGGCTGTGACCCCGGGCCAGGAACCGCCGGCGTTGTTGGGTCACCCGGGCGCACTGGCGCCGGGCTGATTGAGTCGATTTGTTTTGTCGTGGGCTTCGGGGGCGATTTGTCGCGGTCACAGGCGGATAACGATAGAGTCGTCAAGGCTATGCAAATGGATATGACTAGTCGTTTCATGATTACCCCTAACTAAGTCGCAAGATTTGCATGGTGGCACACGTCGGGTGGAGTGAATGTCAGGTGAATGCGCTAGACGATGTAGGAAACGGTGAAACCCATACGAAATAGAACGCAGGCCTTGCCATGGACTAAACAAAAGTCCGGTGTCGATCGCCGTCACATATGCTTCGCAAAAAATGCCTGCGTGACAACCGGCTAGGCGGGCACTTCCAGTTCCAGCAACGGCGCGTACTGCTGGGCGCCGAAGATATCGCCATCCCCGGCGCTGCCGCTGGGGCGAAGGCGGTAGATTGTAAATTTGATGGCGTAACCGGGATCGTATTCGACAAAATCTGAAATCCGCTCCGGCGCGATGCGATAGAGCGTTGCCATCGACTCGCGCGTGAGCACGCGGGTGCGTTTGACGCGCTCGTAATTCGCGCGGTCGCGAAAAATGATATCGAAGGTGATTTTGTCCACCCCCGCGTTCTTGCTGCGGATGGTCTTCGCGAGTTCGTTGAGCTTAGTGGCAGCCACGTCGATTTCCTTCTTTGGATACCGGCATCAGTCATATGCGTTTTGAACAATTCCATGCCGTTCTTCACCGCCACGGTATGGTTGAGCGTCCAGCGATAAGCGGGGCTTGCGCGCAGGACTTCATCGAGCGGAAAGGCGACTGAACCCGCCGTGCCCTTGACGTCGGGCAGGCGCGCATAAAACATCTGGCGCAGCCCGATCATCGCCACTTCTTCCGCCATTTCAGCAGTCGGCGCCACCCCCTGCACGAATACGCATAGTTCGTGTCCCGGCTGGTTGCGCAGCGGCTCCAACTCACCCATCACACCATCGCGACCATACACATTGTAGTAAAGCTCGTAGCCGGATTCGCCAAAGCGCTCGCGCACCTGGTCTTTCGCCCATTCGATGACGCGGTCGACATTCGCGATCGTGTACGGATCGCGTATGCCGCACAGGCCGACGTACCGTTCACCGATCTTGCCCGATCCCTCGAGTTTCACGCGCATGACGTCCGCCGGCACGAAGCGCGGCCCGGTGATGCGCGTCGTTTTTTCACTGAATTGCTCGTAGCGGCAGTGCGTCATATCGAGCATGCCGCCCTTCCAAACCTTTTACCTCAACACAGAGCCGGCAAAATAAAGGTACTTGGCATTACGGATTCCAAACGCTCCGCGATAGCCAGTGATATTCCGGCGATTGCCGAAACCGTTCCCGGCTTCGAATTCAGAAATTGGTTCGGGCTCATTGTCGCCACTGGCACCCCGCCTTCGATCGTTCGCCAAATTAATACTGATGTGAACAAGCTCCTAAATTCAGCGGACACCCGTCAGCGACTTATAGATCAGGGCTTTGACGTCCTCGGCGGAACCCAGGAAGAGTTCGCCCATATCATCACGACTGACACTGTAAAGTTCGCGAAGATAATACGAGATACGGCAATCAAGTAATCCGCGACGCATTTCACAGACCCGAGAATTACTCTCAGGCTGCAATTAGACGCCTTAGATGTAGAATTCAGACGTTTTTCGAACTTTATTGGAGCCTTTTTCAATGTCTGCCAGCAGGAAGGACGCGCTACCTAAATCCGCGGTGACGCCATTGCTACCCGTCGTCATTCAGCCTGGCAACATTCGGTATGCACCTGGCATACGCGCTGGCCGCTGGCTCTTCGCCACGGGCCATAAAGCTACTGCTGATTTTAATGGCGGCATGGCTCCCGAGGTGGTCGATGAAGAAGCACTGCGCCATGGTCTGCCAAAGCACAAGAAAGAGGCTAAGCGCATATTTTATAACTTTGCAAAAGTGCTGAAGGCCGGCGGCAGCGACAGCAAGCATGTGGTGCGCGTCGACCAGTATTACACCGGCGGACATGTGGTTAATGCGTATCACGAGGTGCGGCGCGAATTCTTCGCCGGTGAAGTTCCACCAAGCACTTCGAATTTGCATCAGAAATTTTTACTTCCCGGGCAGGATATGGAAGTACAGTTAATCGCCGTCGTTCCCGGTAACGGCTTCAAATTGCAGCAGCACCATCCGGCCAATCTGCCGGTGCATGCGACATCCGGTTATAGCCCGGTGCTCACTTGCGGCGACTACGTATTCGTGGCAGGCCAGACTTCTGAGGCGCTAAAGACTGAGGAAGGACCGCTCGATCCAGCGGCGCGCATGCCACCCGGGCATCTGTGGAAAGGCACGCCAATCAAGCTCGAAACCGAATTCGTGATCGAGAAAAAATTGAAGCCTGCGCTTGCCACGATCGGCAACACACTCGCTGATGTGGTGAAGGCGCAGGTCTATCTGCGTGACGTGAACGATATTCCGGCATTTAACGAGGTATGGACAAAGCACTTCCTAAAAGCGCCGCCTGCAACTACGATTATTATCACCGCCACGCCTGGCTTCATCTGCGAGGCCAGTCGCATTGAAATCAATACCATCAGCGTGCTCGAGGGCAGTCGCACAAAAAAGCAGGTAATCGATGCCGGCGTGCCCACGGCGTTCGACGGCCACGTGCAGGCAATCCGCGCCGGTGACCTGTTGTTTCTGTCCGGCCTCATGGCAGTGGACTCAAACGGCGCGCTTGCCTTCCCGGCTCGCACTAATCCGAACCAACCTTACTTCGGCAGTGCGGTGCACCTGCAGATGGACTATATGCTTGCGCAAGCACAACGCATCTGCCGCAAAGCGGGCACCTCGCTGGCCAATCTGGTGCGCGCGCAACAGTTCCATACGGATCTCGCCGACTTCAACGGCGCGTGGCAGGTTTGGCAGCAGCATTTGCCAAGCCAGTACCTGCCATTCTCGGCGATCGAAGTGCCGGCACTCGGCGTCCCCGGATCCGTCGTGATGCTCGATCTGTGGGTGTATGTACCTTGAGCAACGCTCGGAACCGCGGACTAACATTGCTAAACAGAAATTCATATTGGTCGAACCGACGCGTTCATTTCGTTGAAAGGAGTACCGTGAATCCGGCTTCGTTGACTGCCGATGGCCTCTACATGCGAATTTTTATACTGTTCCCTATCCTCGCCATCGCCGCATTCGTTGCGCCGGCGCAGGCGGCCGACACTGCCGCCAAATTTCCGCCCGAGCAGATCCGCATCGTCGTTCCCTTCACGGCCGGCGGTGGCACCGATGTCGTCGCGCGTATAGTCGCGAAGCACCTGGCCGATACTTGGAAAGTCGCGGTGATTGTCGATAACCGCGTGGGCGCCGGCGGCGTCGTCGGCTCGCAATACGTTACGACGCAGAAGCCGGATGGCGGCACTTTGCTCGCGGTTGCGAGCGCATTCGCAGTGCGCTCCGCGATCGACCGCACAGTGCCTTACGAAGTAAGCCGGGACTTCACCGGCGTGGGACAAATGGCGCGCTCGCCGAGCTTCATGGTCGTGTCGCTGAAATACGGGTTCAGTTCACTTAAGGAATTGATCGCGTATGCCAAAAAGCAGCCCGCCGGCATTCTCTACGGCTCGGCCGGCGTGGGCAGCACCGCGCACATGCACGCGGCGGCCGTTGCGCACCTGGCGGGCATCAAAGCCGACCACGTAGCATTTCGCGGCACCCCGGAGGCGGTCAACGACGCACTGGCGGGACGGGTTCTCTATGTATTCGCGCCCGGACCGAACGCAATTCCGCTCGCCCGCGCTGGCAAACTACAAATTCTGGCCACGACCTCCCCTGCCGGTGCGCGCTTTCTGCCCGGCGTGCCGAGTATCGCGCAGGCCGGACTGCCAGGGTATGAGGGCGACGACTGGTTCGGAATGTTCGCGCCGGCCGGCACCCCGATCGAGATCCGCGAGCGCGTGTCGAAAGAGATGGCGCGAATCCTCGCACTGCCTGAAGTTCGCGAGCTTTTGTTCTCGCTCGGCGCGGAACCCGTTTCCTCGCGTCCCGCGCAATTCGAAACCGTGGTGCGCGATTACATCGCCCGCATGCGCAAACTCGGCGACGAAATCGGCATCAAGGCTGAGTGATCATGGGATCGATCGAAGCGCATCTGAAGCAAATGGGCTACGAACTACCGCCGCCATTTGTGTTTCCCAAAAACAATCGTACCGGTTGCACGCAGACTGGAACGCTACTTCTGCTGTCCGGACACGGGCTCGACTTGCCGAAGCTGCCTGGTGTTCGCCAGACCGGTAAGTTCGGCGTGGACATCACGGTGGAGGAAGGTTATGCGACCGCGCGCGCAGTCGCGCTCACCATGCTCGCGACGATCAAGGCGCATTGCGGAGATCTGGATCGCGTTAAGGCCGTGTTGCGTCTGTTCGGCATGTGCAACTGCACGCCGGACTTCACCCGGCCTCCACAGGTCATCGACGGTGCGTCGGACTTGTTTTTCGAACTATGGGGTCCCGCGTTCGGCAAGCACGCCCGCACGGCAGTGGGACAAGTTTCGCTGCCGTGCGGGATTGCGGTCGAGATAAACGGCGAGTTCGAGTTAATTGCGTAACGACGAATCGTCCCGGATTAAATCCAACTGGCGATTATCCTAGAAACGGCAGTTGAAATTCGCGTTTAAACGCAAGGCGTTGAGCATTAAGCGTTTTCAACTGCTCCGCATTTAACCAAAAGGGTGATTTTGTTAATTACGTCAAGTGCTTGAAGAATTGTGCAATACCCCATT
>JANXRI010000311.1 GCA_025353085.1 Betaproteobacteria bacterium | reverse complement strand
TGCCCGGGACGCGGCACGAGATATGGGTGCCGAGCAAGTCAGTCCAGCCCATCAGCGCGGTCAGCCGGTAGGCGGCTGCGAGTTCAACGCGCGCTTCCCATTCCGCTGAATCAATGCGGTTGCGAACGGCTTTGAGTTTCGAGTTGGCAACGGGGCGCAGCCGCGTGACGTTGGATTTTTTGGGAACGGTTTTCATTCGGCGACCTTATAAAATCGAAGCGGATTGCGCATTTTAACGGACTCTGCGCGTGCTGCAAGCGCGCGGCGGCCGGTGGAAGCCCATTTGTTATACTGCGCACCTTCCTCCATGCCTCAACTGCGTCTGTCATGTCATTCCGCGCCGCGCTCAATATCGCAGACCTGCACCGCATCGCCAAAAAGCGCCTGCCGCGTGTTGCGTATGAGTTTCTGGCGGGCGGCGTCGAGGACGATGTCACGCTGGCGAATAATCGCGCGGTGTTCGAGCGCATACGTTTCAGGCCGCGGACGCTCGTCAACGTCGCGGCGCGCTCGCAGCAGGTGGATATTTTCGGCCGCACCTTCAACTGCCCGTTCGGCATTGCGCCGACGGGCGCGGCGGGCCTCTATGGGTTTGCCGCGGACATTGCGCTTGCGCGTGCGGCGCGCGACGCCGGCATCCCGTTCGTGTTGTCGACGGCATCGTTCGAGCCGCTCGAGAAGGTCGCCCGGGAAGCCGCCGGCGGCGCGCTGTGGTTTCAGCTTTATATGTCGAAAGACCGGGATGCCGCCAAGGCGCTCGTGCTGCGCGCGCTCGAGGCGGGCTATGAAGCGCTCGTGATGACGAGCGACGTCGTCGTGCAGGCGAATCGCGAATACAACACGCGCAACGGTTTTACGATCCCATTCCGCATGAATTTATCCAACATGATCGACGGCGCGCTGCATCCGCGCTGGTTGTGCGACGTGTTCTTGCGCACGCTTTTCGATTCGGGCGTGCCGCGTTTCCGGAATCTCGACACCAACACGGGCGGGCGCATCATCGCCAAACCGATCGAGGAATTTCGCACGCAGCGCGAGACGCTCAACTGGGACGACGTGCGCTGGCTGCGTGAAATCTGGCCGCGCAAGCTTTATGTCAAAGGCGTGTTGCGCGCGGATGATGCGCAACACGCGGCCGACAGCGGCGCCGATGGCATATTCATTTCGAATCACGGCGGACGCCAGCTCGACGGCGCGATCTCGCCAATCGAAGCGCTGCCCGAAATACGCGCCGCCGCGGGCCGGCGCCTGACGCTGATGGTGGACAGCGGATTCCGGCGCGGCTCCGATATCGTCAAAGCGCTGGCACTCGGCGCCGACATGGTATTCGTCGGCCGCGCGACGCTGTATGGCATCGCCGCCGGCGGCGAGCCGGGCGCGGCGCATGCGATTAATATTTTGCGCACCGAAATACATCGAGTCATGGCGTTGCTCGGCTGTTCGTCGATACGTGAACTCACGCCGGATATTTTGGCGTGTCCGGATCTCGCCCTGACACCGGACGCGCCGGCTGGCGAGGCAATCAGCGGCAGGCGCGTGCGGGCCATATGAACGCGAAGCCGGTTTAGCGGGCGTCGAGTCAGCCACATACATCATGCATATATTGCATAAATCCGTTCGCGTCGCCGCCATGCTGGCCTTGTTGGGCATGGTGTTGAATGCGCTGTGGCCGCTGCTCGCAACCGCGGAACCGCGCCCCGCTTATTTTTCGGCGGAAATATGCTCGGTCAGCAGCAGCAAGGCGGCGGGTTCGGTTGCTGGCAAAGCGCCGTTGCAACTGCCGCCGCCAAAACATCAGAACGTGCATTGCGTGTTTTGCGCGAACGGTGTTTGCAATGCATCGCTCGAAGGCGCGCCCCTCACGGTTGAGGCGCTGTCGACTGAGTCCCAATCAGTTCCTCCCGCCGCCGCACCCGGCCGCAAAAATAATGATGCGTATCTCCTGGCTGAGTCGCGCGCCCCTCCCCGTTTTCGTCTGCTCTGAAGCTTCAGGCAGCCGCAGTTAATCGCGGCATTTTTGAATGGGCCGGCTTGCGCCGATTTTTCAGAACATAATTCCGCCACGGCGTGCGCCGAATTTGCAGAGGGAAAATACCAATGAAGTTATTGATAATTGCGCTATCAAATGCGATCGCACTGTATTGTGCGGCCGCGTCCGGCGCGGAAGTTATAGTCAGTAATCCCTGGGTGCGCGCGACCGCGCCGGGTCAGACAATCGCCGGTGCTTACCTGAAAATCACCAGCGCTACCACCGCCTATCTAATCGGTGGCAATTCAACGGCTGCGAAGTCGGTCGAGCTTCACGCGATGTCGCTGGAAAATAACGTGATGAAGATGCGTCCGCTCGCGCGGCTGGAATTGCCGGCCGGCGTCGCGGTCGAATTGAAGCCGGGTAGCTATCATTTGATGTTGATCGACATCGTACATCCGCTCGTCAAGGGCGACAGCGTGCCGCTCAGGCTGACCGTGGAGGATAAAGGCGGTCGGCGTCACACGGTAGACGTCAAGGCTAAGGTCGGCGAGCCGGGGGCCATGGGAGGCCCTCATGGTACAAAGTAAGCGCTTTGAAGCATCGTTCGCAATCGCGATGGCCATCGCGGCTAATTTTCTGCTGGTATCGGCCGGGGTTAGTCACGCTTCGTGCGGCGCGGCATTTTGCATGGTCAATACCAACTGGAACGCGCAGGGCGCGTGGACCGAGCCCGGCGCGCGCTTCGACTTGCGGTATGAATACATCAATCAGGACCAACTGCGTTCGGGCAGCGACAAGGTCGCGATCGGGCAAATACCGCGCGACCACGAAGAAATTAAAACCGTCAACCGCAACTGGATCGCCAACCTCGATTACGCGTTCAATTCCGGTTGGGGCGTGGGCGTCACCGCGCCGGTGGGTGACCGGGACCATCAGCACTTCGACAATGGCGCCGCTCAATTCGAGCGCTGGAAATTCACCAACTTCGGCGATATGCGTGTGCTCGGCAGATACCAGTTCGCGACGGCAACAGGCGAGACACCGCAGATCAACATTGCCGGATTTAATTTCGGCGTCAAGCTGCCTACCGGCAAAACCGACATCGTAAATTCGTCGGGTGCGCGCGCGGAACGCACGCTGCAACCGGGCACCGGTACTACCGACCTGCTGCTCGGCGCTTATTACCGGTCAAGTCTGCCGTTGCGTGATTCGTCGTGGTTCATTCAGGGGTTGTTACAGCAACCGCTGAACAGCTTCGAAGAGTACCGGCCGGGCCGGCGCGCGTCGGTAGATATCGGTTATCGTTATGACTGGACGCCGAAACTGGGCCTGATGCTGCAATTGAACGCGCTCATGCGCGGACGCGACAGCGGTGTGCAGGCCGAACCCGCCGACAGCGGCGGCAAGTTCGTGTCCATCAGCCCGGGATTGAGCTATGCCGTCACCAAAGACCTGCAGGCGTACACGTTTGTGCAGAAAGCGGCCTATCAGTATGTAAACGGCGTGCAGTTGACTGCCAACTGGTCGGGGGTGGCCGGCTTCAGCCTGCGATTTTGACGGATGAAACACAGCGGCGCGGGCGGAATTAGAATCGCACATCGAACGAACGAACGAACGAACGAACGAAGGAGATGCATATGAAACAACTGAAAATTCCGGCGGTCTTCATGCGCGGCGGCACCAGCAATGCGATCGTCTTACACGAGCGCGATC
>JANXRI010000304.1 GCA_025353085.1 Betaproteobacteria bacterium | reverse complement strand
ATTGCAACGATCATCAAGCACGGCCGCGCCGATCTCGACATTTTCGGCGCTCTGGCTTTTGCGGACAGTGGGATCATGGAACTGGCGACGTGCGTAGAAGTGGTCGAAGTGCCCGAATTTACGGCTGCGTTTCATGCGAAGCAGCAGGTCGAGCTCGCTATCGTGTGCAAAGACGGCAAAATATTCCGCGGACATTGCGAGGTCACCAAGGGCGAAGCCGGCAATCCGCATGGCGCGGCGGATATTGAAAGCAAATTCAAACAACTCGCCGCACCGGTCTGGGGAAGCGCAAATGTGCGAAGGGTATACGACGCCTGCATGAACATTGAAACGGTGCCTGACATGAGCGAATTCTGCAGAGGCATCGATTTATAGCAGCCGGGTGCTGCGTAACGAAAAATTAAGCGCGCGTGCCTGACGCAAATCCAAGATGAATGGCGATGGCTTAACCAGTGCCGCCGAACTTTAACTGGCGGTTGTGCTCCAACACTCGTCATTGCCTGACTCGACCATAAGTATCGCCGAAACAGTCCGCTGTCTTCACGCAACGGCTGGTAGTAGCGCCATATCAGTGAAGTAGCGGAGCAGTTGCGGCGGTCTCCTGATAAAATTTGTGCAATCACTGTGTCGGCCGGGTCCCCGGCGCACACACACGAGAAGAACCATGGCAGATTTCGATATTTCAAAGCTCACAATCAATCGCGCTGCCACGCCATCGGCGGCGGCGCCGCGCCGGCGGCGGAGAACCTGGCTTATCGTCGTGATTGTCGTGCTCGCGATTGCCGCTGGCCTCGTATTTCGCAGCATGAATGCGCCTGTGCCCGTTGAGCCGGTAACCGTATCGATGGCCTATCCATCGCAATCGTTTACTTTGCTCAATGCGACCGGCTATGTCGTTGCCCAACGCAAGGCGGCGGTCGCCTCAAAGGCAACCGGCCGCCTCGAGTGGCTCGGCGTGCGCGAAGGTTCGCGCGTCAAGGAGGGCGAAGTACTCGCGCGTCTTGAAAGTCGCGATGTCGCCGCGACGATGCAGCAGGCCGCTGCCAACATCAAGCTTGCGCAGGCGAATCTCGAGCAGGGCCAGGCGGAATTTAACGAGGCCGAACGCAACTTGAACCGTTCCCGCGATTTACTCGCGAAAAACTTCGTGTCTCTGGCGGCGCATGATGCGGCGGTGTCGCGCTTCGAGAAAGCGAAGTCCGCGATCTCCGGCTACCGTGCTTCGATCGCCGTCGCCCAGGCTAATTACCGCGCAACGGCGGTGGGTGTCGAGCAAACGTTGATCCGGGCGCCTTTCGAGGGCGTTGTGCTGACCAAGAACGCCAACGTCGGCGACGTGATAACACCTTTTTCTTCCGCGTTAGGCTCGCAGGCTGCCGTGGTCACCATGGCGGACATGTCGACGCTCGAGGTCGAGGCGGATGTTTCCGAGTCGAACCTCGAAAAAATCCAGCCGGACCAACCGTGCGAAATTCAGCTCGACGCCCTGCCGGGGGTGCGATTTCGCGGCCGCCTGCAGCGTATGGTGCCGACCGTCGATCGTGCTAAGGCAACCGTCATGGCAAAAATACGATTTGATAAGCTCGATGCGCGCATTCTTCCCGAAATGAGCGCCAAGGTCTCATTTCTGTCGCAAGAGATGCCCGAAGCCGAGCGCACGGCACGGACGGTATTACAGCCGGTAGCCATCGTGGAGCGCGACGGCAAAAATGTCGTGTTCGTCATCAAGGGCGACAAAGTCGCGCAGGTGGCAGTGGAGACCGGCGATAAAATAGGCGAAATGATCGAGATCCGCGCGGGCGTCGTCGCCGGCGATCGCGTGGTGTTGCGCCCGTTGGACAATTTGCACGAAGGCGCTCGCATATCGTCGTCGGCCAAGTGAAAAGCTTCGCCGCCGCCAACACCTGGCCGGGCTTTTCTGAATGAGTCAAATCGCGCAGCCGGTCGTCGAAATCCGCAACCTTGCGAAATCATATCGGCGCGGCGATCAAGTCGTATCGGTGCTGACGAATATCACGTTCGACATAGCCGCCGGCGATTACGTCGCCTTGATGGGCCCGTCCGGATCGGGCAAGAGCACGCTGCTGAATCTGATTGCGGGAATCGACAAGCCGGACAGCGGCGTATTGCGGGTCGGCGGTATCGATATCACGTCGCTCGGTGAAGCTGAACTTGCGAACTGGCGGTCGCGCAATGTCGGCTTTATTTTTCAGTTCTACAACCTGATGCCGGTGCTCACCGCGTTCGAGAATGTCGAACTCCCGCTGCTTCTGACCGATCTACCCTCACGCGAACGCGCCGACCATGTGAATGCGGCGCTGTCGATGGTCGGGCTCGCGGACCGCATGGAGCACTTCCCTTCCGAGTTGTCGGGCGGCCAGCAGCAACGCGTGGCGATTGCGCGCGCGATCATCACCGATCCGACTATTCTCGTTGCAGACGAGCCGACCGGAGATCTGGACCGCGTTTCTGCCGAAGACGTTCTGAACATGCTCGGTCAGTTAAACCGGGAATTGGGCAAAACGATCATCATGGTGACGCACGATCCCCATTCCGCCGCGAATGCGCACACCGTGCAGCACCTCGATAAAGGCGAGTTGAGGATCGAGAATTGAGGGGCGCAGATTTTTATCAATCCTCGATCGCGCCCTTATGTACTATTTAAAACTCATCTTGCGCAATGCGATGCGCCACAAATTGCGCACCGGCCTGACGGTGCTTGGCATTGTCGTGGCCATACTTGCGTTCGGCTTACTGCGCACGGTGGTCGACGCGTGGTACCACGGGTCGGACGCGGCATCCAAGACGCGCCTTATCACGCGCAATTCTATTTCACTCGTATTCTCGATGCCGTTGACGTACTCGTCCAAGATCCGCCAGATGGAAGGCGTCAAGGCGGTATCTCACGCGAACTGGTTCGGTGGCGTGTATGTAACGGAAAAGAATTTCTTTCCGCAGTTCGCGGTACAGGCCTCGACTTACTTCGATCTCTATCCCGAGTACCTCGTGCCGCCCGGGCAGATGCGCGATTTTCAACGCGATCGCAAAGGGGCGTTGGTCGGGCGCAAACTGGTCGATGCGTACGGTTTCAAAGTCGGGGACCAGGTCAGTCTGCGCGGCACCATATTTCCGGGTACCTGGGAGTTCGTGGTGCGCGGAATTTACGACGGGACCGAAAAGAACACCGACACTGCGCAGTTTTTCTTTCACTGGGATTATTTGAACGAAACGATGAAAAGAACCGCGCCGCGTCGCGCCAATTCGGTAGGCGTTTACGTAATCTCACTCGCGAGCGCCGACCGTGCCGCCGAAGTGGCAGCGACGGTCGACCATGAATTCAGGAATTCGCTCGCCGAAACGCTCACCGAGACGGAGCAGGCATTCCAGCTCGGATTCGTCTCGATGACCGAGGCGATTGTCGTTGCGATCAAGATTGTTTCTTTCCTCGTGATTTTTATCATCATGGCGGTGATGGCGAACACGATGGCGATGACTGTTCGCGAGCGCATGGCCGAGTACGCGACGCTCAAGGCGCTCGGGTTCGGACCCGGCCACTTGACCCTCCTCATATTCGGCGAATCGCTGGCGATTGCGGCTTTTGGCTCGGCGCTGGGAATCGCACTCACATTTCCGGTGGCCGACAAATTCGGCAAGGCGATGGGGACGCTCTTTCCGGTGTTTTATGTAAATTCAGAAACGCTCATCATGCAGATGTGCGCTGGCCTTATCGTCGGCGCCGTCGCCGCGTTGTTGCCATGCGTGCGCGCGGCGAACATGCGGATCGTCGACGGATTGCGCAGCGTCGGCTGATGAAAATTCCATTTTCCTACACGCTGCGCAATTTATGGACGCGCAAACTGACGACGCTGTTAACCGCCGGCGGCATGGCGCTGGTCGTTTTCGTGTTCGCAACCGTGCTTATGCTCGAGGAGGGGCTGCGCAAGACGCTGGTCGAGACTGGCTCATACGATAACGTGGTGGTGATCCGCCGCTCGGCACAGACCGAAGTGCAAAGCGCAATCGATCGCCCGCAGGCGGCGCTAATCGAAAGCCAGCCGGAGGTCGCGTTCGGCGCGGATGGCGAGCGCATGGTATCCAAAGAAACCATCGTGCTCGTCAATCTGAACAAGCGCGATTCGGACAAACCGACCAACGTGATGGTCCGCGGCGTTGCACCGCGCGGCTTGACGTTGCGGCCGCAGGCGAAAATCATCGCCGGCCGGATGTTCAGCCCGGGCGCCTCTGAAATAGTCGCCGGCCGCAACGCGGCGGAGCGCTTCAAAGGTGCGGGCATCGGTGAAACGCTCTGGTTTGGTCAACGCGAGTGGCGTGTCGTCGGCACGTTCGACGCGGGCAAAAGCGGTTTTGATTCTGAAATCTGGGGCGACGCCGACCAGCTCATGCAGGCGTTCCGGCGGCCGGTTTATTCGGCGCTCTTGATAAAGCTCGATGACCCGGCGCACTTCAATGCGGTAAAAGCGCGGCTGGAAAGCGATCAACGGCTGACTGTCGAAGCCAAACGCGAGACGATTTTTTACGCCGACCAGTCGGAGATGCTGGCGGGCTTCATCCGCTACCTGGGGCTCACTTTGTCGATAATTTTTTCGGTCGGCGCGGTGATCGGCGCGATGATTACGATGTACGCATCGGTGGCAAGCCGCACGGCCGAAATCGGCACGTTGCGCGCGCTCGGATTCCGCCAGAGCAGTGTGATGGCGGCGTTCATGTTTGAAGCGATATTGCTCGGATTCGTGGGCGGTTGCGTCGGCCTGTTTCTCGCCTCCTTCATGCAGTTCTTCACGATTTCGACGATGAACTGGCAGTCGTTCTCCGAACTCGCGTTCAGTTTCACGCTAACCCCGGGCATCGCGGTAAAGACTCTGGCGTTTGCGCTGGTGATGGGCATCGTCGGCGGTTTTTTGCCAGCGATGCGGGCGGCACGGCTGCCGATCATCGATGCGCTACGCGCCGCGTAAGGAAGTAAGCTGAAGCTCTGTAGACGGCTAAGACCCTGCAGCGGGCCGCCCGAGCGGTTCGATCGTACCCATGTGAAACTTGTATTCGCCTGCGGCACGGTCGCTGTAATAATGCGTGAGCGTATTGCGCACGGTCGCGAAGGCCAGTTTTTCCCACGGAATAGTGCGTTCGTCGAAGAGCGCGGTCTCCAGCGTTTCGGCGCCGGCGCTGAATTCGAGATCGAGCAGCCGCGCGCGGAACAGGATGTAAACCTGGTTGATGTGCGGGATGTTGTAGAGCGCATAAAGTTGCCCGACTTCGACCCGCGCATTCGCTTCTTCAAGCGTTTCGCGCGCCGCGCCCTGATAAGTGGTCTCACTGTTTTCCATGAAGCCCGCGGGCACCGTCCAAAGTCCGTGACGCGGTTCGATCGCGCGGCGGCACAACAGGATCTTGTCTTCCCATTCAGGAATGCAGCCGACAATCATGCGCGGATTTTGATAATGAATGACGTGGCACTTGCTGCACACGAAGCGCGGCAACGAGTCGCCTTCGGGTACTCGCAGTTCAACGGTGGCGCCGCAATTGCTGCAGAACTTCAAAACAGGGATCGATTAAAGGTGCGGTAGGGCTACGTACTATACGGCAATCGAATGGGGTTGAAAATTGCACCGATGATAAAAGCGGCGGTGCGTATGGCGCATTATGCCGTTACGCCGCATGATATTATTTGACCACTGCGGCTCGCGGCCCTGCGCTTCGAATGCCGGCATTCAGGATATTGATCAATTCAAGGGAGATAAAAAATGAACGATAAAGGGAAGCTGGCCATCACCGGCTTGGTGGCGTTGGTCGTCGGCGCGGCTGGCGGCATCGGTTACGGCATGATGCAGGTGGATGAGGTGAATCAGAAGCTTGCGGCAACAACCCGGGAAAAAGACCAGGTCGTGCAAAACGCCGATCGCTTGCGCAAAACGAATGACGAGGCGTCAAAAAAATATGGCCGTGAACTCGGCAATCTCATCATGGCTGCCAGCGCTGCGGTTCTGGCAGTTGCGCCGGCCGCGCCGGTCACCGGTCAGCCGGCGGTGACACCACCTGTCGCCGATGACAGTGCGAAGACGCTCGACAGCGCGCGCGCGATCCTCGCCGTGCGCGATGGATTCCGCGCCTCGCTCGATGGCGTGCGCTTGTCGATGGATTCTGAGATGGACGGGATGGCGGCTGAACTCGGCGCCCCTGCGCCGAACGCAATCAAGGTGAAAGAACTGCTCGACAGCCTCAAGCAGACGTGGCCCGAGAAAGAGAAAAATATTCAGGCCGCGACCCAGCGCCTGCTGGCCGATCTGGGACTCTCACCAGCGCCGGCTGTCGCCAAACCGGCAGCCGCACCGGCGCTTGCGCCAGTACCGACCGCTACGGCGCCTGCGCCTTCTACCGCACCGGTTGACGGCAAGAAATAATCAGGTATTAAACTAATGAGGCGCACCGGCAGCGGTGCGCCGTTTTTATTGTGCGTCGCCTGGCGGGGACGCCGTTTGCTTGAACGGTGTGCGCTCGTTCAACTCGTCGAGATAAATCGCGACGCCGCGCGTCTCTCTTTGTAAGAATTCCTCGATCGCGGCGGCAAACTGCGGATGGGCGAGCCAGTGCGCCGAATGCGTTTCAACGGGCAACAAGCCGCGCGCAATTTTGTGCTCACCTTGCGCGCCGCCTTCAAAGACCTCGATTCCGTTGGCAATGCAGAATTCGATCACCTGGTAGTAGCAGGTTTCGAAATGCAGCGAAGGATAGTATTCGAGAGCGCCCCAGTAACGGCCGCAGAGCCGCCGGCCGTTGTGAATGTTGAGCGATGCCGCAATCGGCTTGCCATCGCGCATGGCGATAATCAATACGAGGTTCTCGGGCATGCCGCGGCCGAGTGCCCGGAAAAAATCGAGATTGAGATAAGGCGTCGAGTGATGCTGCCGGTAAGTCTCGCGGTAGCAGCGGTTAAAAAATACCCACAATGCATCGGTGATGGCAGGTCCGGAAAACCACTCGAACGCAATCCCGGCCTCGCGGACGCGGCGCCGCTCCTGCTTGATCTTCTTGCGTTTGTCGTGATTGAAAGTGGCGAGAAACCCATCGAAGTCAGCGTAGTGGTCATTGCGCCAGTGAAACTGCACGCCATGACGGAGCACGAGTCCGCGTTCGCATAGGTCGTCCGCCTGCTGTGAACCCGGGTACAGGCAATGCAACGACGAGACGCGAGTTTCTCGTGCAAGTTGAAGTGCGGCATCGGCTAACCGCTGTCGGCGTGCCGGCGTGTCGGCCAACAGGCGGTTGCCGGTAACCGGCGTAAATGGCACTGCGCTCAAGAGCTTCGGATAATAGGCATGCCCATGCCGTTCGTAGGCATCGGCCCACGCCCAGTCGAATACATACTCTCCGTAGGAATGCGATTTGAGATAGAGCGGCATCGCGCCCGCGAACGCGCCGGCCTCGCGCAGAATGAGGAATTGCGGCGCCCATCCGGTTTTTGCGCTCGCGCACCCGGTTTCATGTAACGCATGTAAAAATTCGTGGCGCAGAAGAGGATCATCTCCCGCGAGCCGATTCCAATCGGCGGGGGGAATGGCCGCAATCGAGTCGCGCACTTCTACAACGGGTTCTGCCGGCTTCACTGGAAAATGTCTGGACGCTCAAAAACGATATTGACCTTGATGATATATTAGCAACGTGAAAATCGCGATTGCTCAAATCAACTGCACGGTCGGTGATCTCACCGGCAACGCTGCGAGAATACTTGACTTTGTCGAACGGGCGCGCAGTCAATCGGCGGACGTAGTGGTGACACCGGAACTCGCGCTGTGCGGGTATCCGCCGGAAGATCTTTTATTGCGTGACGACTTTTACCAAAGCTGCGATATCGCGCTGACGCAGATCGCCGGCAGCGTCAAAGGCATTACTCTGGTCGTCGGCCATCCGCACCAGGTTAACCACAAGCGCTACAACGCAGCCTCGGTGATCCAGAATGGCCGGATCATTCAAACCTATCACAAGCACTCGTTGCCCAACGACACAGTGTTCGACGAAGAGCGCTATTTCGAAGAGGGTGACCAGCCGTGCGTTTTTGTGATCGACGGCATCACCGTTGGTGTCAATGTCTGTGAAGATACCTGGGATGCGGCGGCGCCGCGGGCTGCGCGCGCGGCGGGCGCACAGTTGTTGCTCGTTTTGAATGCATCGCCTTATCACCTGCGCAAGCAGCATACGCGGTACGATGTGATGCGCGAGCGCGTAGCCGAAAACGGATTTCCGCTGATTTACACCAATATGGTCGGCGGCCAGGACGAGTTGGTGTTTGACGGCGCGTCGTTTGTGCTCGACCGCGACGGCGCCGTCACGCATCAGTTGCCGATGTTTAAGGAAGCGCTCGCAATAGTCACCGTTGAAAACGGCACGCCGCTCGCCGGCGAAGTGGAACCGGAACGCCGTGTCGAGGCCGATGTTTATGACGCGCTGTGCCTGGGCGTGCGCGATTACGTGACAAAAAATGGTTTCCCCGGCGTGCTGCTTGGATTGTCGGGCGGCATCGATTCTGCATTGACGGTGGCAATTGCGGCGGACGCGCTAGGCCCCGCCAAGGTGCATGCAGTGATGATGCCGTCCCAATATACCGCTGACATAAGCTTGACCGATGCACGCGCGGAAGCTGCAGCGCTCGGCGTGCGCTATTCGGTGATCGAGATCAAGCCGATGTTCGACGCGTTCAACACCGCGCTTGCGCTGCAATTTGCCGGACTGGCGCCCGATACGACTGAAGAAAACCTGCAATCCCGCATACGCGGCACCTTGCTGATGGCGTTGTCGAACAAATCCGGCTCGATCGTGCTGACCACGGGCAACAAAAGCGAGATGGGCACCGGCTATGCGACCTTGTACGGCGACATGGCGGGTGGATTCGCAGTGCTAAAAGACATCAGCAAGATGCTGGTGTACCGGCTATCGAACTATCGCAATACCTTGTCGCCGGTGATTCCCGAACGGGTGATCACGCGCGCGCCGTCGGCCGAGTTGCGACCCGATCAAACCGATCAAGATAGCCTGCCGCCGTATGACGTGCTCGATGGCATCATGGAAGCGTACGTCGAGCACAATGAGGGTCTGCGCGAAATTGCGGCGCACGGCTACAGCCGCAAGGACATCGAACGGGTCATCCACCTCTTGCGCATCAGCGAATACAAGCGCCGGCAGGCGCCGATCGGAGTGCGCATCACGCCGCGCGGGTTTGGCAAGGACTGGCGTTACCCGGTCACGAATAAATATCGCCATCAGTTTGAGTAGAAAACTGACGTTTTAATCCGGTGCCGCGAGGCCTTATACTATGCAGGAAACCGGTCGCGGCATGCCGCCGGTCATGACAGCGGGGAAACACTCATGAAAAAAATCGAAGCGATATTTAAACCTTTCAAGCTCGACGAGGTGCGCGAGGCGCTGTCCGAAATCGGCGTCAGCGGGTTGACGGTGACGGAAGTGAAAGGGTTCGGCCGGCAAAAAGGGCATACCGAACTTTATCGCGGCGCCGAATATGTGGTCGATTTTCTGCCGAAGGTAAAAATAGAAGTCGTGATCGCGGAGAGCATGCTCGAGGCGGCCGTCGATGCGATCGTTAAAGCCGCGCGCACCGGTAAAATCGGCGACGGCAAGATTTTCATCACGAGCGTCAACCAGGTGATCAGGATACGCACGGGCGAGACCGACGAAGCGGCAATTTAAGTTGTTGTAACGCCAGTTTTTCCCGCAGCAGCGTGATCGTCAATCGCGTTTTTCAGCGTCCGCTTTGAGCAAAATCATCACTGCACCGCCGCCCCCGTCGGCTTGGCGCGCCTGACAAAACGCCAGAACCTCGTCGCGTTGTATCAGCCAGTTCGCGACTTTAGTTTTCAATACCGGCTCGCTGTTTTTGGAGCGTAGCCCTTTGCCATGGATGATGCGCACGCAGCGGGCGCCACGGCGCAGGCAACCATTTAAGAACTGAACCAAGCTTTCGCGCGCCTCGATCGTCGTGTGTCCATGCAGATCCAGTTCGGCCTCGATCATCCAGTGACCGCGGCGAAGTTTTCTAAGCGTCTGCGGCGACAGTCCATTGCGCAGGTAAACCAGCGGGTCGCCGGATTCGGTTCCGATGTCCCGCGTGATGTGATCGCTCAGACTGTCGGTGGCAGCGGCGCGTTCGTCGTGCAGCTGCCGTTGGGGAATGGGCTTCCGCCGCTCGACGGGGTGAACTACCCGCCCATGAGCGGGTAACGGCGTGACATTGGAAAACAGTTGCTCGAAGATGGCGCCGTCATCATCAGCGAGTTTGGCCGGTAGTTTCGACATGCCGCCATTCCACTCCTATCACCGTTCACACACGTCCGTATTTATCCGGCGAGTGACTCGAGATATTTCTGGGCATCGAGCGCGGCCATGCAGCCGGTGCCCGCGCTGGTCACGGCCTGACGATAGACGTGATCCTGCACATCACCTGCGGCGAACACGCCGGGGACGCTGGTTGCCGTGGCGCCGCCGTTGAGCCCGCTTTGAGTAGTGATGTAGCCGTTCTTCATCTCAACCTGGCCGGCGAAGATTTCGGTATTGGGGCGGTGTCCGATCGCGATGAAAACGCCCTGCAGTTTTTTGTCTTCCGTGACGCCGCTCTTGGTGTTTTTCACGCGCATGCCAGTAACGCCTGACGGGTCCCCCAGCACTTCATCCAGCACGTGGTCCCATAGCAGAGTGGCCTTGCCGGCTGCGACTTTCTCGTTCAGCTTGTCGACGAGTATCGCTTCAGCCCGGAATTTGTCGCGCCGATGCACGACGGTAACGTGCTTCGCAATGTTCGAAAGGTACAGCGCCTCTTCGACGGCTGTATTACCGCCACCGATCACTGCGACGTCCTGCTCTTTGTAGAAAAAGCCGTCGCACGTTGCGCAACCGGAAACCCCACGACCCATAAACGCCTCTTCAGACGGCAATCCTAAGTACATCGCTGAAGCGCCGGTGGCGATGATTAACGCGTCACACGTATACGTGCTGTTGTCGCCAATCAGCATAAACGGTTTCTCGGTCACCTTAACCGTATGTATCTGATCGAAAATTATCTCGGTTTTAAAACGTTCCGCATGCTTCTGGAACCGTTCCATCAGTTCGGGACCCTGAACGCCGAGAGCGTCAGCCGGCCAATTATCGACGTCCGTTGTAGTCATCAGCTGGCCGCCTTGCGCTAAGCCGGTGATCAGCACCGGTTTCAGATTGGCGCGTGCCGCATAAACGGCTGCCGAGTAACCGGCCGGTCCTGACCCGAGGATCAGCAGGCGGGAGTGTTTGATGGTTTTTGTCATTGAGCGGCCTGAAATATTTGGACGACTTGCGATCGATTTGCAGAAAAACAACATTTTCGCAGCGAAAGCAGCTCTGTGTCGAGTCGTTATTTAGCTTCAATATTGAATTTTAGTGACTATTCAGCCTGAGGCAGGCATAGGGGCGTGCCCCAAGAAGGTCAAGCGCAATACCTCGAACAAATTATGTCCTTGCTTGTGCATGGTATCGAGATAGGAGCGGATGATGCAGAAATTCTGCGCGCCGTTGAGCGTG
>JANXRI010000193.1 GCA_025353085.1 Betaproteobacteria bacterium | reverse complement strand
GCATTGCGCCGTACGAAGGCAAACGCGAAGAAGTGTTTAAGCTCTGGCATGCGCATATCCGCAATCTCGCGCAGTTTTCGAATCTCACCGTCAAAATCGGCGGGCTCGGCATGCTGTACTGCAACTGGGATTTTCATCTGCGCGACCAGCCGCCATCGTCGACTGAACTCGCCGCCGCATGGCGTCCTTATGTCGAGGCGTGCATCCAGGCGTTTGGACCCGATCGCTGCATGATGGAGAGCAATTTTCCGCCCGATAAACAGACCTGCGGCTACGGCGTGCTGTGGAACGCGATGAAGCGCATCACCAAGAATCATTCTGCGACTGACAAAGCGGCGCTGTATTACAACACTGCCGCGCGCGTCTACCGGCTGTCGATGTAATCCGGCAACCATCAACGGGCCGGATTTTTATCGGCGGAAACGCGGGTTGTTAAATAATTTCATCGAGCGTCGCATGGGGATTTCGGCAAAGTGGACACCTCCACATGTCCCGCGCGGCGCAGATCGTGCACATCTGCTGGTGGCATTTTCTGCATAGGCGATAAGTCGATTTGTCCGAGAGATAATACCCGTGTCTTGCAGACAGGGCAGTTAGCCACAGGTGCTCTCTCGTTTATCATTGTCATTTCGGGCGTGTCATTATTTCGATAGTCGTATGCCTTTGGCATTAAGTCAATGACGACGGATCAGTCCGTTCCGGCTCGCTCAGGGATAGGGTGGCGCCGACCAGGCCGGCCGGCGGATGTTTACTTTTGCACGGGACGGCGGCTCATCGACGTGTGCAATTCTGTCTCTCCGGACAAGCAACGTGCGTGGGGCAAGCGCATGAAAATCGCCGGATCGGTGGAGTATCCCGACGGCCGGAGCTGATCTGATTCATCGCGCCATAGGCACGGCTGAACGAACGAACGTGGTTCACACTGCGCACGATTCGTAATCGTCTTATCGTCCCGCTACCTGTGCGCCGAAAACTCGCGCGTCATATTGCAGTGGCCACTCGTTTTCGTTTAATTTTTCGCATAAATTCATATGAGTGCGATTGTTCCGCCACTGATGTGGGACAACGCACAGAGGCCCGCCCCCTCGGCGCATATGATCGTCATGCACTGGCGGCTGGAAAATTCTCCGGCGCGCATTAATCAGGAGACACAAGCATGAGCATTGGAATGATTTTATTGATTGTGCTGATATTGGCGCTGGTGGGTGTGATTCCCGCGTGGGGTCATAGCAGCAGTTGGGGCTACGGGCCCAGCGGCGGCCTCGGCTTGGTACTGCTGATCGTAATCGTGCTGTTACTGATGGGCAAAATCTAGACTTGTGGTATTTACCGCGCACGCTGTGGCGCAGAGGAGAAAAAAATGAACAAAGACCAGGTCAAAGGCGTGGCGAATGACGTTGCCGGCAAAGTCCAGGAGGAGGCAGGCAAGCTGATTGGCAGCAAGGAACAACAAATTAAGGGTCTGTCAAAACAGGTTATCGGAAAACTGCAAAAGGGCGCCGGCGACGTCGAAGAACTTGTCAAGGATTCGACCAAGCCCTAACTGCAAGCAGCGCGCTACCGCGAACCTCTGCATAAAAACAATTCGGCTTACCGGGCCGCGAGCATTTGCTTGGGGGCTGGCGTCCGGCCGGCTACTGGCTCCATTTTGGCCCTCGGGCTGCGCGGCCGGACGCGCCGCGCTATCTGCACAAAGTTATTTCAGCATCAACCGGATCAGTGCATCGGCGCGGGGTTGCCGATCCAGACCGCGGCACATTTCAATCACCGATTCATATTGCGCCGCCGGGATCGGCAATCCGGGGATGATCGCCCGTATGCGCCGCGCCTCCTCTTCGAAGTCCCAGATGAATTCACGCCCGCTGCCCTGTAACGTGTGGCTTTTACCGTCTTTGGTGAAGATCGTAATGCGCGGTCCGAATAACGTCATCGTGGGCGACGGAATGATGGTCACCCGGTGCATGAGATCGAGCACTTCGGGCGAGTCGTCCTTACTGGCGGTTTGCGGCGCCCATTCGTTAAGCATCGGAAAGCCGCGATTAATTGCTGCGT
>JANXRI010000183.1 GCA_025353085.1 Betaproteobacteria bacterium | reverse complement strand
CCGGACCTATTGATAGTCGACCACCGTCTTGGCTCGAACGAGAACGGCATCGAGGTGGCACAGCGCATTCGCCGAGAACTCGATCCGGAGATTCCCGGCATTCTGGTCACTGGCAGCATATCGCTTGATCTCGACGCAGTGGCGCGCGCGGCAAATCTTGAATTTTTGTTAAAGCCCGTAATGGCCGGCAAACTGCGCAGTCTCATAGCCACGATGCCGGGTTTTAATCCCCGCTTGGGCGAGACGGGGCCTCATCCCTCGAGCGGCATGATCGACGCGTAGCACAGGCCCTCTATCAAATACCCGCGCGAGAAGCTGGGGTGCGCTAAACAATCACCCGCGAACGGCGGCGCCGGATTAAGATTGCGTTCCTCTAAATTTTGGCGTTGCAAGGTTGGACGAAGCCTGCGGTGAAAGCGAGTGCAACGCCATGCGCGCGTTGGCGGATCTCATATTGATAGCCCACGGCGCCATCGTGCTGTTCATCGTCGCGGGACTTCCGGCGATTTGGATAGGTGCGGCGAGCGGCTGGCGCTGGGTGCGCAATGTTCGGTTTCGCGTTGCGCATCTGGCCGCAATTGTGTTCGTAGCCGCGGAAGCACTGTTCGGCATTGCCTGTCCGCTGACCGTCTGGGAAGACGCGCTGCGTGGTGCGTCTAACGGCACCGGATTCATCGAGCGCTGGCTGCACCGCGCGATGTTTTACAGCTTTCCCCCATGGATATTTAGCGCCGCGTATCTTTTGTTCGCGCTGGTAGTGGCCGCCACCTTTTGGCAGGTGCCGCCCCGTCGGCGCGGCGAGTGACGACATCACCGGCCGGCTTCGCGCAAGCCGGCCAAGCCGTTTTTTAATTCAGGGTTTACTCGGCCTTCGCCCCTGACTCTTTAACCACTCGGGCCCAGCGCGCCATTTCTGCCTTTTGAAATGTATCGAAGTAACAGCCGCATGCGGCATCGTTTCCCACCAGTGTCAGCCGCGCGGCCGGCCGCGCGTTCACCGAGGCGCTGTCGCAGGAACTTGCGGGCAACAACATCCTAGTCAACGCAGTTGCGTTGGGCTGGATAAAATCGCGCCGGCAGGAACTGCGCGCGGATCATGTCGGCTTGGGCGTGGCCGAGGTCGAGCACGAGCACTACAAACCTCTCGGCGCCAGTTTGCCGCTTGGCCGCCTCGGCGAGCCGGCAGAAGTCGCGCCGGTAATTGTGTTTCTCGCCTCGGGGTTGGCGAGTTGTATGACCGGCGCCTGTATCAACGTGGACGGCGGCAGCTCAGGCGTTCTTTAGCGAATTTTTCAGGCGCTGCAATTGGTCCGCCATAAAAAAGGGGACGTCGCAGCGCCCTTTGAAGCAAATGAATTGCCGATCAGCCGAGCATATCCGCCCAGATATTTTTCGCCCAAGACAGCGCGTAAGTTCCTTCCAGCTCGTTCGCCTTGTCCGACAAACCGCCTGCGCCCTTGATCGGCAGCATGGTTTTTTCCGACGCATCGTAAGCGTGGACCGACGCGACGTGCACCACGTTCTTGTCGTCGATGAAGCTGTAGCAGGTATTGACCATCATCGGCTCCTGATTGACGGGTTCGTGCTTGATCATTGCGATGATCGCGGCGGCGCACACCTTCGCGTGCTGATTGGCCATGTGGCCCGACTTTGGCATGAGTTGCGCGGACAACGTCGCATCGCCGAGCACATGCACGCCCGGCACTTTGATCGATTCCATGGTCTGCCAGTTGACGCCGCACCAGCGGTTGTTGGCGGTGATAAGGCCGGTGACGAGTGCGATGTTGCCGGCTCGCTGCGGCGGTATCACGTTCAAGACATCCGCGTTAACGCTGCCGAACTGCAATTTCGCAGTCAGCGTGGAAGCATCCACGTCTTCGAGTTCGCTGTTCGGACGGTATTCGACGATGCCCTTGTAGGGGCCGTTCCAGGCCGCCATAAAAAGGCCTTTCTTCGATACCACGTCTTCGTTGGCATCCAGAATCAACACCTTGGACTTGGGTTTCGCCGTCTTGAAGTAATGCGCCACCTGGCACGCGCGCTCGTACGGCCCCGGCGGACAACGATACGGCGCCTTCGGGATATGCACGGCGTAAACGCCGCCGTCGCGCATCGTTTCGAGTTGTTTGCGTAGCGCGACGGTTTGCGCGCCCGCTTTCCACGCATGCAACACTTTGCTTTGCGCGTCCGCGCTGGCGAGTCCAGGCAACGTATCGTATTGCACGTCGACACCCGGGGCCACAACCAAGCGGTCGTATTGAAGACTCGCTCCAGAAGCGAGCCGCACTTCGCGTTTGACCGGATCGACCGCTACCGCGTCGTCGCGCATGAGCTTCACTCCGTACTTCGCAAGCCCGCCGTAACCGACCGTCATATCGCGAATCGTTTTACTGCCGCCGAGCACGAGGTTGCTCAGCGGACATGAGATGAACTCCGCATCGCGCTCGACGAGAGTGACATCGATATCGGGGGCCCACAGTCGAATATATTTTGCCGCGGTAGCGCCGGCATAGCCCGCGCCGATTACGACCACCCGGCCGGCAGCCGGCCTCCCCGCATTGCTCATGCAACCGGCCAATGCGGTCACCGCAGCGCCAGCCGACATGCGTTTGACGAACTCGCGTCGATTGATTTTCAAAGCCGCCTCCCTACTTTTTCTGCGCCGAGAACCAGGCGGCGATCTGCTCGATTTGCGCGTCGGTAAAACCTCTGGCGAGTTGCTGCATGATGGTCGAGGCGCGCTTGCCGGTTTTGAAGTCCTGCATCTGCTGAACGATTTGCGTCTTGTCAACGCCGGCGAGTCCGGGCACGGTGCCGGCACTGCGCCCCTCGGTACCATGGCAATTCGCGCAGGTCGCAGCCATGCCGCGAATCGAGTTTGCATCTTGAGCGTGCGCGTTCAGCGGACAGCCGACGGCAACTGCCATGGCGGCGGCTGACCAAGTCGAACGAAATATGTGTTTCATACTCCTCCCCTATGCGCATATAAAACCATCGTTGTTGCGCGCGCGTGATTTACCGGATGGAATCGCCGTAATTATTATGATTGCCGCGCATCGATCAACGCGCGCGGGCTCTCCATCAGCGGGGCCGCCAAAAACTCAGGCGACGCTCGCAACTTCCTCGTCAAAAATCAACTGGACCTTGTCGTCTTTATCGATGTCGACAGTCACTCTGCCGCCGCTTGCCAGCCGACCGAACAACAGTTCGTCGGCGAGAGCGGTGCGTATCGTATCCTGAATGAGGCGCGCCATTGGACGCGCGCCCATTTGCGGGTCGAAGCCCTTCTTCGCAAGATGCTCTTTTAGAGCGAGCGTAAACGTCGACTCGACTTTTTTCTCCTGCAACTGCTCTTCGAGTTGCATCAGGAACTTGTCGACGACACGCATGATGATCTCGCGAGCGAGCGCCGCAAAAGAAATAATGGCATCGAGCCGGTTGCGGAATTCGGGCGTGAACATCCGCTTGATTTCCACCATCTCATCGCCAACCTGCGTCGAGGCCGTGAACCCCATCGATGTTTTCGACAGTTCAGCGGCGCCCGCGTTGGTCGTCATGATGATCATCACGTTGCGGAAATCCGCTTTGCGGCCGTTGTTGTCGGTCAACGTGCCGTGATCCATCACCTGCAACAAAATGTTGTA
>JANXRI010000160.1 GCA_025353085.1 Betaproteobacteria bacterium | reverse complement strand
CCACAGAGTACACAGAGGTCTCGGAGATGGCGTTATTCCTGAGTTCCCTAGAGGTGTTCGCTGTGATCTCTGACGCTAAATGTTTAGGGGGTTGATATGCCGAGAATAGCCGAAATCGAGGGCACGCCGAATCCGAACGCGATGAAGTTCGTCCTCCGGGACCCCCTCACCTGGGGCGTGTCGCGCTCGTACGACAACGCCGGGGCGGCGCAGGATGATCCGCTCGCCTGCGCGCTGTTCGACATCGAGCATGTGACCAACGTGTTTTACGTCGATCACTGGATCACGGTCACGCAGGACGGCGGCGCCGACTGGCATGAGTTAACGCGCACAGTCGCCGAGCCGATCCGCGCCGCGCCGGCGGCGGATGCGCAATCGGCCGCCACGGTTGCCGCGGCGACCACTGCAATCGCCGGCCTGAGTCCCGAGAACCAGCAGCGCCTCGATAAGATCAACGTACTGCTCGACGAGCAGATACGCCCCTATCTGCAAGGCGACGGCGGCGACCTTCACGTGCTCGGCCTCGAGGGCAACACGCTCCGCGTGCACTACCAGGGCGCGTGCGGCACCTGTCCGAGCTCGATCGCGGGCACGCTCGCCGGCATCGAGAATCTGGTGAAGTCGATTGAGCCTGACATCGAAGTCGTCGCGATCTAATGGATAGCCACGCGACACTCCATAGCTCCGTGACCAGGGGCAATGGCGTCTGAAAGTCCGCACGAGCGGCATGCCGGACGAATAGTGGTGGGCAACGTACTGCGAACCGCGCCGCATCTTGCAGAATCCTGATTTCTCTGAATGCAAGGCGGACGTCGTGGATTTCGGCTGCGGCTACCGCACGTTGCCTTGGCTGCGGTGATGATGACCGCCAGCACCGTTTATGCCATCGGCGTGGAGCCGGCGATGAAATGGCGTTTTGCATGCCTTAAATGGCTGGATTAGCCAAGGATCACGATGACTTACGTTGTTACCGAAACCTGCATCAAATGCAAGTACACCGACTGCGTAGACGTCTGCCCGGTGGACTGCTTTCGCGAAGGCCCGAATTTCCTCGTCATTGATCCACCAACGACACCTCAGCTCTATCGTCCCCGCGCAGGCGGGGACCCAGCGTCGCTCGCCCCATTGTCCTTCCGACCGCGGCGATCCACGGCCATCACGCGACGCCACAATGACAAAGCCCCGGGGACGAATCCGCGGGGCTTTGTTTGCTGCCTGGGCACCAGGGCCCGGGCGAATGGCCGGAGTCAGCCGGACGTGGCCGGTGATCCTTGAAATCCGCCTTGCGAGCCGTTGATACCTCTAGAGATTGTCATTGGATCACCTCCTTTCAAAGTTGAGTGACGCGAGTCTAGCAGCGAAATTCGTCGCTGACCATCGCCGCGAGGGCAAAATGGCTCACGCGGGCTTGCCGCGCACAGTTTTTGCAACAGGCTTGCGGCGCCGCCCCGTGCCGGCGCGCTTCTTTCGCATCGACACGTCGAAGTATTCCTTCAGAGCTTCGGTGAAGCGCATGCGGTTGTGGCGCGTGCGTTCGAGGAGGCCGATGCGGCGCTGCACGTCGACGCCGGGCAACGGCATGATCTTGACGGCGCTGTCGCGCGACCAGTCGACGTTGGCGAGCTTGGGCACGATGGCGACGCCGAAACCCTGCCGCGCCATCTCGATGATGGCCTCCACCGAATTCAGTTCCATCCCTCCCTGCGCGCCGACCTTGCACTGCTGCAGCGCCTCGTCGATGAGGTGGCCCGTCCACGTCTGGCGGTCGAACTGCAGGAACGGCGACTGGCGCAGGATCTCGATGGGATCGCGCGGCAGCGCGAAGTGCGGATGCCGCGGCACGATCAGCACCATCGGCTCGGAGTAGAGCGGTGTCCACAGCAGGTTCGACGGCAGCGGCCGCGGCGACTGCGTGACGACGGCGGCGTCGAGCTCGCCGTGCTCGACCTTGTAGGCGAACTCGCTCGACAGCCCGCCGAACAGGCGCACCTCGAGCCGCGGATGCATCT
>JANXRI010000114.1 GCA_025353085.1 Betaproteobacteria bacterium | reverse complement strand
CCGAGGTGATGGCCGAGATCCGGGCCGGGGCACCGCAGGTGCAGTTGGCGGAAGTGTCGGCGTCCGATCATCACATCACGCTTGAAAGTCCGAAGGGGTTCGTCGAGGTCGTGCGGAAATTTTTGCGCAGTTGATCTGATGGACTTTGCGCGTTAGCTATTGCTCCACCGAAAAGTTACTCTGAACCTTCTGTAAAGGAATACCCCGATGTTTATTATTGATTCACAAGTCCACGCCTATGCCGCCAACACGCCGCAGCGGTCCTGGCATAGACCGCCTCATGACTGGCCTGACCACGTCACCGGCGACGAGATGGTGGCAGCGATGGACAAAGTGGGCGTGGACGGCGCCATTCAGGTCTCGCCTAAGTCCCTCTACGCATTCGACGCGAGCTATGCGATCGAGGTGCAGCGCGCTCATCCGGGACGCTTTGCCATCGTCAAGCCGGTGGATCCGGATGATCCGGCTGCGGACGAGATCATCGCCGAATGGAAAAAGACGCCGGGGGCGGTTGCCATCCGCGTCATGTTCGCGTTGCAGGCCGCGGCGGACCTCAACTCCGCGGGCATCGATCGCATTCTGCGCGCTGCCGCGCGTCACGATCTCCCGGTCAATCTGCAGAGCGGCAACAATCTGGACTTGGGCACTGCATTGATCGATGCTCATCCGCAGACGCGCTTTGTCCTCGACCATTTGGGGTTCTACCAGCCGCGCACGAAACCGGCGCCGGCTAACGTTTGGGCCGACCTGCCGAAGGTGCTCGAACTCGCCCGCCGTCCGAATGCGGCGATCAAAGTGAGCGGCGCCTGCACCATGTCGCGGGAACCCTTTCCGTACGCTGACATTTGGGAACCGCTCGCCCGCGTGTTCGATGCCTGGGGATTCGAGCGCTGTCTGTGGGGCACCGACTGGACCCGCACGTTCTCCCTCGTCAATTACGAGCAGGCCGTCGAGCCGTTTCGCCTGACGGATCGCCTGAACGACAGCGAGCGGGCGATGTTGATGGGCGGCGCCTGCGCCAAGGTATATGGCTGGTCGCCGGGAGAACATTGATGACCACTGACGATCTGCCATTCGAAGGCGTGAAGGTTCTGGATTTGTCGCAGGGCGTGGCGGGACCGTACTGCGCCATGCATCTCGCGCGCAATGGCGCCGACGTGATCAAGGTCGAGCCAACCGGCGCAGGCTGCTGGAGCCGGCGGCTCGGCAAGCATATGGGCGATCACACGGCGCATTCCGTCATCGTCAACCGCGCCAAGCGCTCGCTCGCCATTGATCTCAAGACGGAGCAGGGCGTGGCGATCGTCCAGCGGCTTGCCGCCGAAAGCGATGTAGTCCTGCAAAACTATCGCGTCGGCAAGATAAACAAGTTCAAGCTCGACTACGCGAGTGTTAAAAAATCCAACCCGAATGTTATCTACCTTTCCATTTCCGGCTTTGGCGCGAAGGGCCCGCTCGCCGATCAACCGGCAACAGACTCGGTGATGCAGGCCTATACGGGGATGATGTCGATCAACCGCGGTACGACCGGTGTCCCGCAGCGTATCGAAATGCTGGCGATCGATTTCTCTACCGGCTTGTATGCATTCCAGGCGGTCGCGGCCGCGCTTTACAGGAAAGCCATGAAAGGCCGCGGCGCCCACATCGAAACCAGCCTGCTCGAATGCGCGCTCGCGCTGCAGGAGGGCGCGATGATGGAACACCATCTGCAGGGCGGCATGTTCAAAACCAAAGACGGCTACATGAGCGTCAACGCGCGGCGCGATGAACACTTCAAGCGGTTCGCCAAATTGCTCCGCAGGGAAGAATGGCTAGACGATGCGCGTTACATTGACTCGAGCGCACGCGTAAAACATCGCGACGAGCTGATGGCCGAACTGCGGCCCATATTCGAGACGAAGACTTCGGATGAGTGGGTAAAATTGCTGTCGACCATCGACATCCTGAAAGCCAAGGTCAATACGTACACAGATCTCTTCGCCGACCCGCAGGTGCACGCGGTCGATGCCGTGCACTGGGTCGAGAACGACACGCTCGGCCGCGTGCCGATGGGAACGCTCTGCGGCCAGCGCCCGCCCGCGACGGGCGACCGCCTCGCGCATAGCCCGCACGTGGGTGAGCACACCCGCGAGATTTTGGAGGGTCTCGGTTACGAGGCCGGCGACATCGACAAGCTCACAGCCTCGGGCGTTGTGGAGTGCTATGGGGGTTGAGGCCTGCATGTAGCCGCTCCTCGACGGAAAAGTTACGCTGGCCTTTTAATATCTCCACCGGGTCTACCGCCCGGAGATCGAAGTCCGCCTTCTGACACAATCGCGATGCGGAGGTAAATTAGCAGCCGTCGAG
>JANXRI010000103.1 GCA_025353085.1 Betaproteobacteria bacterium | reverse complement strand
GCACATCAGGCTGCGCCAGCCGACTCCGTAAGGTCGATGCCATGACGCGCAGACCCTGGCGCCGTCTCGCAGCGCTCTTTGTTGCGCTGGTGATTGCAGCCTTTGTATCGGCGACGAGCGGCGCGTTCGCGCGCGAGCGCCTGGCAGACGCGGACCATGAAATTTTATACGCCAACCTGCCGCGCGAGGCGCAGCAAACGCTGCAGGCGATTAAACGCGGCGGGCCGTTTGTGTTTGAGCGCGACGGCGTCGTATTTGGCAACTATGAACGCCTGCTGCCGCCACGCCAGCGCGGCTATTACCACGAGTACACCGTGCCTACGCCGAACGTGCGGAACCGCGGCGCGCGGCGCATCGTGGCGGGCGCCGCTGCGGAGTATTATTTTAGCGACGACCACTACCGCAGCTTCCAGCGCATTCGCGAATGAAAGCGCCTGCAAATTTTTCGCTTACCGCCGCGCAGTCCGGTGTTTACGCCGCGCCGACTGATCTTGCTCAGCTCAAACTTATCGCACAAAGTGCGGGGCTTCTCTGGTTCGAGCTTGATCTCGCCGGTGTCGCCGCCAAGTCGCAGCTGCTTGCCTGTTGCGAGAAAGTTTTCAGCCTGCCACCGACCTTCGGCCACAACTGGGACGCGCTTGCCGACGGCCTCGAAGATTTGTCGTGGCAACCGGCGCGCGGTTACGTTGTCGTGCTGCGCCACGGCGGAACATTCGCCAGGAGTTCACCGCAGGAATTCGCCACCGCACTTGAAATCTTTGCCAATGCCTCCACTTATTGGGCGGCGAAACACAAATTATTTCTGGCGCTGCTTGACGAAGACACGCGCGGCGCCCGGGCGCTTCAATCGTTACCGAATTAGTGCCTGCGTCGTACAAACTTCCGGTGTCCGTGCTGGTCGTGATCCACACGGCGGATTTGCAGGTGCTGCTCCTGGAGCGTGCCGACCGGCCTGGTTTCTGGCAGTCGGTCACCGGCAGTCAGGATGCAGGCGAGACGTTGCGCCAGACGGCGTGGCGCGAAGTGTTTGAAGAGACGGCGCTGGAGGCGGACAATTTTGAACTCGTTGACTGGCGGCGCGAAAACCGCTACGAGATTTATGCGCGCTGGCGCGGACGCTATGCCCCTGGCATTACGCACAACACCGAGCATGTATTCAGCTTGCGATTGCCCGGAATATTGCCGGTGAAGCTGGCGGCGCGCGAGCATTTGCAATGCATGTGGTTGCCATGGCGCGACGCGTCAGACAAAGTGTTCTCATGGAGCAACGCCGCTGCGATACGAGATTTGCCGCGCCGAAGTAAGCATCCCTGAGAAGCGGACAACTAAGGGCGCCGCGCAAATATCCACGTGCGCCGGGAGCCGAACGCTGGATTTTTTGTCATACTATGGTAATGTTCTAACCCCTTCGGTTTTCACCGGGACATTTAGTCATGCAAGTAGCCGCGATTGCATTCGACCGTTTTAAGCCATTGCAGGATGACGACTGCAACAGCCGTATCGTTGCCGCCAAGGCAGCGCTTGGCAAGCGCGCGGTCGTGCTCGGCCATCATTATCAGCGCGCCGATGTTTACAAGCATGCCGACCTGACGGGCGATTCGTTGCAGTTGTCGCGGCTCGCCGGCCAGACGGACGCCGATTACATTGTGTTTTGCGGCGTGCATTTTATGGCCGAAGTCGCCGATATTCTTTCGAAGCCAACGCAAGCCGCGATTCTGCCCGACATGAACGCCGGCTGTTCGATGGCGGACATGGCAAACCTCGCCAAGGTCGAGCGCGCGTGGCGCGAACTCGCCGACGTACTCGAACCGGATGAGAAAGTTACACCAGTCACCTATATCAATTCAGCCGCCGATTTGAAATCGTTCTGCGGCGAGCATGGCGGCATCGTGTGCACCTCGACCAACGCCAAGCAGGTGCTCGAGTGGTCGTTCGCGCGCCGCGAGAAAGTATTGTTTTTCCCTGACCAGCATCTAGGCCGCTGGAGCGGCTATATGATCGGTATTCCGCCCGACGAAATGCTGGTGTGGGATTTCGACGAGCCGCTGGGCGGTTTGACGCGAGAGCAGATTCGCAAAGCGAAAGTGTTGTTGTGGAAGGGCCATTGCTCGGTGCATCAAATGTTTCAAGTGCAGCATGTGCTGAATTTTCGCGCCAAGTATCCCGAAGGCATGGTGATTGCTCATCCCGAATGCAATTTCGAAGTGTGCAAGCTGTCTGACTACGTCGGCTCGACAGATTTCATCATCGGAACCATTACCGAGTCGAAACCGAATACACGCTGGCTCGTCGGCACCGAACTGAATCTGGTGAACCGCCTCGCCGAAGCCGTGAAGCCCCAGGGCAAGGTCGTTCAGTTCATGGCGCCCACGGTGTGCGTGTGTTCGACGATGGCACGGATCGATCCGCAGCATCTCGCATGGACGCTTGAAAATCTGGTCGATGGGCATATCGTTAACCAGATCAAGGTGCCTGAGCGCGAGGCCGGATTCGCGCGGATTGCCCTTAAGCGCATGCTTGACGTCGTCTAGCGGCGCCGTGGCGCGCCGTGCTGTCGCACGGGATTGCGTTCCCCTTCGTTTGTTCCCTTTCTCGTGTTTCCCCCACGCGGCTCAAACTCGATTCCGCCCCGTCACATGACTGATACGCTTCACATTGCCACGTACAACATTCACAAGGGCCTCTCGTTCTTTAAACGCAGGCTCGTTATCCACGAAGTGCGCGAGCACTTGCGCCGCATCAACGCCGATTTGTTGTTCCTGCAGGAAGTGCAGGGTGGACATACCCGCCAAGCGCGTCGCTTCGCTAATTGGCCGACCCAGCCGCAACATGAGTTTATTGCCGACTCGGTTTGGAAAGATTTCGCCTACGGCCGCAATGCGGTCTACGACGCCGGCGATCATGGCAACGCAATCCTGAGCCGCTTTCCGATTTTGAAGTGGGATAACGAAGATATCTCCGAGCACCGCTACGAGAGTCGCGGCTTGCTGCACTGTGAAATTCAGGTGCCCGGGTGGCAGACGGCCTTGCATTGCGTGTGCGTTCACCTTGCTCTGACTTCGCGCCATCGCAGCCGCCAGATGCACACGCTGTGCGAGCGTATCGAGCGGTTGGTCCCGGCTGGCGCGCCGCTGATTGTGGCCGGCGATTTTAACGACTGGGCACGCCGCGCCGACCGTGAACTCGCGAAGCCGCTCGGCATGCGTGAAGTCTTCGAGCAGACGTACGGCCGCCCGGCGCGCAGCTTCCCGGCGGCGCTGCCGGTATTCCAGCTTGACCGAATATACGTTCGCGGCTTTACCGTGAAAGACGCGCGCGTGCACCACGGGGGCGCCTGGGCGCGCGCTTCAGATCACGCCGCGCTCACGTCGACGATCGTCAAAATATGAGCGAGTTCGTTGCCGGCAACCGCATTGAACTATTGCGCGCCGGGGGCGAATATTTTCCGGCGCTCGAAGCGGCATGTGACGCAGCCACGAGCGAAATATATCTCGAGACTTATATCTTCGAGGAGGATGTGACGGGCCAGCGGATTGGCGCCGCCCTGTCGCGTGCGGCCAAACGCGGTGTCACTGTCTACTTGATGATCGATGGATTTGGCTCCAAAGATCTCAGCGGCCATTTTCTATCTGCGCTGCGTGACGCAGGTGTTTGCGTGCTCATATATCGCCCGCAGATTTCGCCGTGGACGCTGCGCCGTGAGCGCCTGCGCCGGCTGCACCGAAAAATTGCGGTGATCGATGCGCGCGTCGCATTCGTCGGCGGTATCAATATCATCGATGATATGCACACGCCGCGGCAGGTGCCGCCGCGCTTCGACTACGCGGTGCGCATCGAAGGTCCGCTGCTGGTGCCTATCCATGCTTCAGTTGTCACTTTGTGGACGCTCGTCATGTGGACACAGTTTCGCCTGCGCGGGCCAACGCCTGCCATTGCAGTCCAGGCGCACCCTCGCGGAGAGATGCGGGGCACTCTCGTGGTGCGTGACAACGTGAGCCACCGCAAAGACATCGAGAGCGCATACCTTGAGGCGATCAACAATGCGAGTGCCGAGGTGCTGATCGCGAACGCCTATTTTTTCCCCGGCATGAGTATGCGCCACGCGCTCGCCGACGCCGCGGCGCGGGGTGTGCGCGTGGTGCTGCTTCTGCAGGGACGCGTCGAATACATGCTGCTGCACTACGCATCACGCGCGCTTTACCGGTTTTTTCTCGACGCCGGCGTCGAAATTTACGAGTATCACCGCAGTTTCATGCACGCCAAAGTAGCGGTTATCGACGACCACTGGTCGACTGTCGGCTCCTCGAACATCGATCCCATGAGCCTGCTACTCGCGCGCGAAGCGAACGTGATGATCGACGACGCAGGGTTTGCACTCAAATTAAAGGCGAGCCTGAACGACGCCATGGCGCTGGGTGCGGTTCGCGTCGATTCGGCGACCTGGCAGCGCCAGCCTTTGCATGTCCGCGCGTTCACCTGGATCTGCTATGAGTTGGTGCGCGTCATGACTGGCTGGTCTGCGTACGGACGCGCCCGCGAATTTCGCTAGTTAATT
>JANXRI010000097.1 GCA_025353085.1 Betaproteobacteria bacterium | reverse complement strand
CAGGTCTTCACCATAGCGCTCGAGCTTGCGCGCACCCACCCCGGAGATTCGACTAAGCGCATCGACAGTCGACGGACATTCGCGGGCCAACTCGGCGAGCGTCGCGTCGTGAAACACTACGTAGGCGGGCACTCCGTGCTCCTTGGCGATTGCCGCCCGCCAAGTGCGCAGGCGCTCCCACCGGTCGTGCGCCGCCCCGTCGAGCGAAATCGCGGCGTTGCTGCTTTTTGAGGCGCTGCGCGTGCGCCGCTTTTCCTGCGCCTTACGCAGATGAATCGTTTGCTCGCCGGTCAACACGCCACGGCTCGCTTCGGTTAGTTGCAACGCGCCATAGCCGCCATGATCGACCGCCAGAAAGCCCTGGGCAACGAGTTGGCGATAAACCGCTTGCCATTGTTTTTTGTCGAGTTCCTTCCCAATACCGAACGTGCTGAGTTCGCGATGTCCCCACTGGATTACGCGCTGCGTCTCGTTGCCGAGCAGAACGTCGATCAAATGGCCCGCGCCGAAACGCTGGCCGCAGCGGAACGCGCATGACAGCGCCTTCTTCGCTGCGAGTGTGCCATCCCACACTTCAGGCGGTTCGAGGCAGATGTCGCAATTGCCGCAGGCTCCCGACGCCTCGCCGAAATACCCGAGCAGCCTCACGCGGCGGCACGCGGTCGCTTCGCAAAGGCCGAGCAGCGCGTCGAGCTTGGCGCCGGCGACGCGCTTAAATTGTTCGTCGGCTTCCGACGCCTCAATCATACGGCGATGATTCACGACGTCGGCGAGTCCGTACGCCATCCACGCATCGGCAGGTGCGCCGTCGCGGCCCGCCCGCCCGGTCTCCTGATAATAGCCTTCGATGCTTTTCGGCAAATCAAGGTGTGCAACGAAGCGCACATCGGGTTTGTCGATCCCCATGCCGAAGGCAATTGTGGCCACCATAATGATGCCGTCTTCGCGCAGAAAACGCGCTTGATGCCGCGTGCGTGTCGCCGTGTCCATGCCAGCGTGATAGGCAAGCGCATTCAGACCTTGATCGCCGAGCCACGCGGCGGTCTCCTCGACCTTGCGCCGTGACAGACAATAGACAATGCCTGCGTCGTGCGCATGCTCGGTCTGCAAAAACGCGAGCAGCTGCGCCTTCGCATCGGCCTTCTCGACGATGCGATAACGAATATTCGGGCGGTCGAAACTGGCAACGAAAGTCCGCGCGCCATCCAGGCCCAGGCGGGTGATGATTTCTTCGCGCGTCTGCTGGTCGGCTGTCGCGGTCAATGCAATGCGCGGTACCTGTGGGAAGCGTTCGTGGAGAATCGACAGCTGAATGTACTCGGGACGAAAATCATGGCCCCACTGCGCGACACAATGGGCCTCGTCGATCGCAAACAGCGCGAGCTTGCCGGTGCTGCTCAGTTGGCTCAGCAACTGCATGAAGCGCGGAGTGGTTAGCCGCTCGGGCGCGACGTAAACAAGATCGAGCTCACCTGCGATCAGCGCGCGCTCGACCGCCGCGGCGTCGGCATTGCTAAGCGACGAATTCAGAAACGCCGCCCGCACGCCGGCTTCAAGTAACGCAGCGACCTGGTCCTGCATCAATGCAATGAGCGGCGACACCACAACGCCGGTGCCGGCGCGCAACAATGCGGGAATCTGATAACACAAGGATTTGCCACCGCCGGTCGGCATCAACACGAGGCAGTCGCGGCCGCTGACGACGTGCTCCACGATGTCCGCCTGCGGCCCGCGAAAAGCGGCATAGCCGAAAACGGCTTTGAGAATAGAGCGGGCGTCGGGTGGCGCGGCTAAATCGGCGTGCTTACTCAACCGTTACCGATTTGGCGAGATTGCGCGGTTTGTCGACATCGTTGCCGCGCGCCAATGCCGTGTGATACGCGAGCAATTGCAGCGGCACCACGTGCAAAATCGGCGACAGCGCGCCGTAGTGCTCGGGCAGGCGAATGACATTGATGCCGTCGCCCGGCACTATATGCGTATCGGCGTCGGCAAACACATATAGCTGGCCGCCACGCGCGCGCACTTCCTGCATATTGGACTTCAACTTTTCGAGCAGGACGTCGTTCGGCGCGACGGTCACCACCGGCATGTCATCCGTGACAAGTGCGAGCGGCCCATGCTTGAGTTCGCCAGCTGCGTAAGCCTCGGCATGGATATACGAGATTTCCTTGAGTTTGAGCGCGCCTTCGAGCGCGATCGGAAAATGCCGGCCGCGGCCCAAAAACAGCGCGTGCTCCTTAAGCGCAAATTCGCCCGCCCACGCGATGATCTGGGGCTCGAGTGCAAGCACCGCTTGTAGCGCGACGGGCAAATGGCGCAAGTTGCGCAGCGCCGCGGCTTCAGCGTCGAACGACAAATGGCCGCGCATTTTCGCGAGCACGAGCGTCAGCATGAAAAGCGCCGCGAGCTGGGTGGTGAACGCCTTGGTCGATGCCACGCCGATTTCGACGCCCGCGCGCGTCAGATAATTAAGTTTAGTCAAGCGCACAATCGCGCTCGATCCGACATTGCAAATCGCGAGTGTCTCGGTCATGCCGAGCGATTGCGCGTGTTTTAACGCGGCGAGCGTGTCAGCAGTTTCGCCGGACTGCGAAATCACGATGACGAGTGAATGCGGATTCGGCACACTTTCGCGGTAGCGATATTCGCTGGCTATCTCCACCTGTGTAGGCAGCTTCGCGATCGCTTCGAGCCAGTATTTTGCGGTTAGGCCCGCGTAGTAGCTGGTGCCGCAGGCCAGAATGAGCAACGAGTCGATGCGGCCGAAGGTCTGTTCGGCGCCGTCACCGAACAACAACGGGGTCACGGCATCGATGCCTTCAAGCGTGTCGGAAATGGCGCGTGGCTGCTCGAAGATTTCCTTTTGCATGAAGTGGCGGTACGGACCGAGCTCGACGCCCCCGGACAGCGCTTTGATAATGCGCGCCTCACGCGTAACCAGTGCCTGGCTCCGGTCATAAATCCGTACGCTGTCCTGATAGACGTCGGCGACGTCGCCTTCCTCGAGATAGACGATGCGCTCCGTCGTGCCGGCGAGCGCCATCGCATCGGACGCCACGAAGTTTTCGTGGTCGCCCAAACCCACCACGAGCGGGCTGCCGAATCGCGCGGCCACCACGCGGTGCGGTTCGTCGCGGCAGAACACCGCAATCGCATACGCGCCGCGCAGGCGCTTTAACGCCTGTTGCACCGCGCTCAGCAGATCGCCCGCGTACAAATGGTTCACGAGATGCGCGATGACTTCGGTGTCAGTTTGGCTTTCGAACGTAAACCCGGCACCGCGCAGTTCATTGCGGAGCTCTTCGTAGTTTTCGATGATGCCGTTGTGCACGAGCGCGATGCGATCGCACGAAAAGTGCGGATGTGCGTTAATTGTGACGGGCGCGCCGTGGGTGGCCCAGCGCGTATGCGATATGCCGGTGGTGCCGGTGAAATGGGTTTCTTCGACTTGTGCGATCAGATCCTGCACGCGGCGCACCGAGCGCGCGCGCTTCAAACCGCCTGCGTTGACGGCAACGCCGCATGAATCATAGCCGCGATATTCAAGCCGCTTGAGACCCTCAAGCAACATAGGCACGACATTCCGCGCGGCCACCGCGCCGACAATTCCGCACATGGCGTTTTACCTTTTCCTGGTCACGATTGTTGGTTCTTTCAGCGCTTTTTAACCGGCCGCTGCCAGCCGGGTTTAACGATCTGCTTTTTCTCAGTCAGCGCGAGTTCACCGGCCTGCACGTCTTTGGTAATCGTCGCGCCGGCGGCAATGGTCGCACCCGCATGCACGGTAACCGGCGCCACCAACTGCACGTCTGACCCGATCAAAACATTGTCTTCAATTACCGTGCGATGTTTGTTGACGCCATCGTAATTGCACGTGATGGTTCCGGCGCCGACGTTCACATTACGCCCGATCGTCGTGTCTCCAATATAGGACAAATGATTGGCCTTGGAACCGATGCCGATGTCCGCTGCTTTGACTTCGACAAAATTCCCGATATGCACGTCGGCCGCGAGCTTGGTGCCGGGGCGGATGCGGGCATAGGGGCCGATGCGGCAGTTCTTGCCGATCATCGCGTCATCTATAAAGGAAAACGGCTCAACGCGCGTTGTCGCGCCGATATTCACATTACGAAGAATGCAATTGGCACCGACCACCACATTGTCGCCAAGGTCGACGCTGCCTTCGAATACGCAATTGACGTCGATCCGCACGTCGCGCCCGCAGCGCAGATCGCCGCGCACATCGATGCGCAACGGATCGGCCAGTGCGACACCCGCATCGAGCAGCCGGTTGGCATTGCGCTGGCGTTGAATGCACTCGAGTTCGGCGAGCTGGCGCATGCTGTTGACGCCGAGAATTTCGCTCGGATCATCCGGCGTGCACGATTCGATTCTGAAGTTGTCCTTGACCGCGAGCGCGACGACGTCAGTCAGGTAATACTCGCGCTGCGCATTGCGGTTCGACAACCGCTCGAGCCAGCTTGCCAGCCGTTTACCTGGCAGCAACATGATGCCGGTATTTATTTCAGCGATGCAACGCTGTATATCCGTCGCATCTTTTTCTTCAATGATCGCGATGATCGCATTGATGTCATTGCGCACGATCCGGCCGTAACCGACCGGGTCGGCGACCTCTGCAGTCAAAATACGCAAGCGTTCGCCGCTGCCCGCGCATAACGCCTTAAGCGTCGTCGCCGCGATCAGCGGGACGTCACCATAAAGCACCAGCGTATCTTTACGCGCGTCGATCAGCGGCAACGCCTGCTGCAGCGCGTGCCCGGTACCGAGTTGCGGTTCCTGCTTGACGAAGCTCAAATCCGGCGCCCGCAGCGCATTGGGTACCTGCTCGCCGCCATGACCGTAAACGACACAAATGTGAGTGGGATTTAAAGCGCGCGCAGTAGTGAGCACATGCGAAAGTAACGGCAGACCCGCCAGCGGATGCAGCACCTTGGGCAGCGTCGATTGCATGCGTTTGCCCTGGCCCGCGGCGAGTATGACGACATTGACAGACATCACCGAATTATCTCACGGGCATTCCGCTTGTTGCGACTCGCGCGGCGACGTAGTTCGCGAGCATTTCACACTGCTGAGCCGTAAGTTGCAGCCCCGTCTTGGTGCGGCGATACAGAATATCTTCCGCGGTGCGCGCCCATTCATGCTGGATAAGGTAGTCAACTTCGCGCGCAAAAAGTTCGGCGCCAAAACATTTTCCCAAATCAGTGACTGATTGCGCGCTTTTCAATATCGTGTGCACCGATGAACCGTGGCGACGCGCGAGTGCGCGGCGCAGTGTTTTCGGTAACCACGGGTAACGGTTTTTTAATTCGCTCTCGGTAAATTTTTCAAATCCGGCCGTTAAATCACCGCCAGGCAACGCAGTACCAGCGGTCCAGGTCGAGCGCATGGCGCGAAACCAGGGGCGCAATTTCTCAAGTGCGTGCTCCGCGAGCTTGCGATAGGTAGTGATCTTGCCGCCAAAAACCGACAGCACTGGGCCATTATCCGAGTCAGCGTCCAGGCGTAGTGTGTAATCGCGCGTAATCGCCGATGGGTTCGCTGTGCCATCGTCATACAGAGGGCGCACGCCTGCGTAGCTCCATACGACGTCGTGCGGCGCGATTGGGCGCGCCAGATAGCGGTTCGCCGCCTCGCACAGGTAAGTAATTTCTTCCACACTCGCGGCGGGCTCGGCAAGATTGCCGGTGAGGGCGATATCGGTCGTGCCGATCAGCGTCAACCGATCTTCGTATGGAATCATGAAAACCACGCGCCGATCGTCGTTCTGCAATATGAAAGCGTGGTCGCCTTCATATTGCCGCGGCACCACGATGTGGCTGCCCTTGACGAACTTGACGTTGTCCTGGCTTGGCTGATGCAGCCGTTCATTCAGGACTTGTTTGACCCACGGTCCGGCGGCGTTGATCAGCGCTCGCGCGCTTATTGTGCGCGTTTCACCGTCTGCGCTGCGCAAGGTCGCCTGCCAGTTTTCGCCGAGGCGTTTCGCCGATAAGCATTCGGTGCGCGTCGAAACTTCGGCCCCGAGTTCATGGGCGGCCATCGCATTGGCGATGACAAGCCGCGCATCATCGACCCGGCAGTCGGCGTACACGAACCCGTTGGTCAGCGCAGGCTTAAGGCCCGCCCCGTAGACCGACTGGCGCAAATCAACGCCGTGCGAGGCGGGCAACCGCGTGCGGCGGCCGAGATGGTCATATAAATAAAGTCCGGCGCGGATCATCCACCGCGGCCGCAATGCAGGCACGTGCGGCATCACGAACAGCAGCGGATGGACCAGATGCGGCGCTATGTTCAACAGGACTTCGCGCTCGCTCAACGCTTCGGCGACGAGGCGAAACTCGTATTGCTCTAAATAGCGCAGACCGCCGTGAATGAGTTTGCTGCTGGCGGACGATGTTGCGGAGGCGAGATCGTTCTTTTCAACGAGGAGAACCGAGAGGCCGCGGCCGGCCGCGTCGCGCGCGATTCCGGCGCCGTTGATGCCCCCGCCGATGATGAGCACATCGAAGTGCGCGTTTACACCCACGTGCCGGCCCCAGGTTAATGATCATGGTCATTTTAATCTAACGCGATCCATAACAAAGCAAAGGCGGCCGCAGCCGCCTTGTTGTTGCTGCCAGTTCGATTGACGTCGGGTCATTCGAACTCGCGTAATCCGACGACTCAGTTATTTTTTCTGCCGCAACTTGCGAATCGCAGCGAGCTGCGCAGCGAGCATCGACAACTCGGCTTCGACAGATGCGATTTCAAGTTTATCCTGCGCCTTCCCACGCGCTTCCTCCGCGCGCTTAATCGCTTCGTTGGCTTTCGCTTCGTCAAGATCACTTCCGCGAATGGCGGTATCCGCGAGCACCGTTACCAGTTTAGGCTGCACTTCGAGTATGCCGCCCGCGACGAAAATCAATTCTTCGGCTGCGCCGCCCGGCGGTTTGATGCGCACTGAACCGGGCTTGATCCGCGTAATGAGCGGCGTGTGCTGAGGATAAATGCCAAGTTCACCGGCTTCGCCCGGCACCACCACGAATTCCGCCTCGCCCGAATAAATGCTCTCTTCGGCGCTGACAACGTCTACATGCAGGGTATGCGCCATGATTGCCCGTTAAGCCGATTTCGCTTTCGCGATCGCTTCCTCAATACCGCCGACCATGTAGAAAGCCTGCTCGGGCATGTGGTCGCATTCGCCGTCGACGATCATCTTGAAACCCTTGATCGTGTCTTTGAGCGTCACATACTTGCCTGGCGAACCAGTAAACACTTCGGCGACGTGGAACGGCTGCGACAGGAAGCGCTGGATTTTACGCGCGCGTCCGACTGCCAGCTTGTCTTCGGGCGACAATTCGTCCATGCCGAGAATGGCAATGATGTCGCGCAGTTCTTTATAACGCTGCAGCACGGCCTGCACCGCGCGCGTCGTGTTGTAATGTTCTTCGCCAATCACGTGCGGGTCCACCTGGCGCGAGGTCGAGTCGAGCGGATCGACTGCCGGATAAATACCGAGCGAGGCGATGTCGCGCGACAACACGACGGTCGCATCGAGATGACCGAAGGTGGTCGCAGGGGAGGGGTCGGTCAAATCGTCCGCCGGTACATACACCGCCTGGATCGATGTAATCGAACCGGTCTTGGTCGAGGTGATGCGCTCCTGCAGGCGGCCCATTTCTTCCGCAAGCGTCGGCTGGTAACCGACCGCCGATGGCATGCGGCCCAGCAGCGCCGATACTTCCGTGCCGGCGAGCGTGAAGCGGTAAATGTTGTCGACGAAAAATAAAATGTCGCGGCCTTCATCGCGGAAACGTTCCGCCATGGTTAGCCCGGTCAACGCGACGCGCAGGCGGTTACCCGGTGGTTCGTTCATCTGACCGAACACCATCGCGACTTTTGATTCGGGCAGGTTGTCCAGCTTGATGACGCCCGCTTCGGACATCTCGTGATAGAAGTCGTTACCTTCGCGTGTGCGCTCACCAACCCCCGCGAACACCGACAAGCCGCTGTGCTGTTTCGCAATGTTGTTAATGAGCTCAAGCATGTTGACGGTCTTGCCGACGCCGGCGCCGCCGAACAACCCAACTTTGCCGCCCTTCGCGAACGGGCAGATGAGATCGATAACCTTGATCCCCGTTTCCAGCAGTTCGAGCGACGGCGACAGCTCATCGAATTTCGGCGCCGGCTGGTGAATCGAGCGGCGCTCGTCGGTCAGAATCGGGCCTACTTCATCGATCGGCCGGCCCAACACGTCCATGATGCGACCGAGCGTCGCCTGACCTACCGGAACGGAGATCGGCTTGCCCGTATTCGCGACTTTCATGCCGCGGCGCAAGCCATCCGAGGAACCGAGCGCGATGGTGCGCACGACGCCGTCGCCCAACTGCTGCTCGACTTCGAAAGTGAGTCCTTTCTCTGCCAGCGGGTTGGTTGCATCGTCCTCCAACACGAGCGCATCGTAAATGTGCGGCATCGCGTCGCGCGGGAATGCAATGTCAGTTACCGCGCCGATACATTGGACGATGGTGCCTTGTGCTTGTGTCATAGCGTTCTTTCTAACGGATCAATTCGATATTTGTTTAATGTCAAAACCGTCGTGGCGCCTGATGCCACGTCATACGGCCGCTGCGCCGCCGACGATCTCGGACAACTCTTTGGTGATCGCAGCCTGGCGCGATTTGTTGTAAATCAGCGTCAATTCGTCGATGACGTTCGCCGCATTGTCGGATGCCGACTTCATCGCCACCATCCGCGCCGATTGTTCGGAGGCCATGTTCTCGGACAGCGCCTGAAAAATAATCGCTTCGATGTAGCGCATCAATACTTGATCGAGCACGCCCTTGGCTTCTGGCTCATAAATGTAGTCCCATGAACCTTCGGGCGCGCCAAGCTTTTCGCCAGTCAACGGTAGGAGTTGCTCCGCCACCGGTTCTTGTTTCATCGTGTTGATGAACTTGGTGTAAAAAATTATCACGCGGTCGAACCGGTCCTGGGTGTAGCCGTCGAGCATCACTTTGATGGCGCCGATCAGCTTGTCCATCTGCGGGCGGTCCCCGAGTTGGATGACCTGCGAGACGACATTCGCGCGAAGGCGCTGCATGAAGCCCAGCCCCTTGTTGCCGATGCAGCACACATCGAACGATTCGCCTTCGGCTTCCCATTCCTTCATCTTGTTCAGCGCCAAACGCTGCACGTTGGTGTTAAGGCCGCCGCACAAGCCCTTGTCGGTCGTGATGATGATGATGCCGATTCTTTTAACGGTATCGCGGACCAGCAAAAACGGATGGCGATATTCGGGATTCGCATGCGAAATGTGCGCGGCGACGTTACGAATCTTTTCGCCGTACGGGCGCGCCGCGCGCATGCGTGCCTGGGCCTTCCGCATTTTCGAGGCGGCGACCATTTCCATCGCTTTGGTGATCTTGCGCGTGTTTTGCACGCTCTTGATCTTGGTTCGGATCTCTTTCGAGCCCGGCATCTCAATACTCCATCAGATCGGCAGTTTAAAAATCGGAAGCTGCCGTTTTTGGCAGATCAGAAATCAGAAACTACCGTTTTTCTTCCAGTCGTCAACCGCCGCTTTAAGCGCCTTTTCGTCATCCGCGCTCAAGTCTTTTTTTGCCTCGATGTTGTTGACGAGGTCTGCGTACTTCGATTTCAGGTAATCGCGCAACGAGCGCTCGGCGCTAAGTGCCTTCTTGACCTCGATGTCGTCGAAAAAGCCGTTATTCACCGCGAACAGCGTCAACGCCATCTCCCATACTGCGAGCGGCTGGTATTGCGGCTGCTTCATGAGCTCGGTCACCATGCGGCCGCGCTCGAGCTGCTTGCGCGTCGATTCGTCGAGGTCGGATGCAAACTGCGCGAATGCCGCCAGTTCACGGTATTGCGCGAGCGCGAGCCGCACCCCGGCGCCGACGTCTTTGCGTTTCATGATTTTAGTTTGGGCCGCGCCGCCAACGCGCGACACCGACACGCCCGCGTTAATCGCAGGCCGGATGCCGGCATTGAACAAATCTGTTTCAAGAAAGATCTGGCCGTCGGTGATCGAGATCACGTTGGTCGGGACGAACGCCGATACGTCGCCAGCCTGGGTCTCAATCACCGGTAAGGCAGTTAGCGAACCCGTCTTGCCTTTGACCGCGCCTTTGGTGAAGCGCTCGACCCACGCTTCGGATACGCGCGCTGCGCGCTCGAGCAGGCGGCTGTGCAGATAGAAGACGTCACCCGGATAAGCTTCGCGGCCCGGCGGACGGCGCAGCAAAAGCGAGATCTGGCGATACGCCCACGCCTGCTTGGTCAGATCGTCATAAATAATCAGCGCATCCTGCCCGCGGTCGCGGAAGTATTCGCCCATCGTGCAACCGGAGTACGCGGAGATGTACTGCATGGCGGCGGATTCCGACGCGGTGGCCGCAACGACGATCGTATACGCCATCGCGCCATGTTCTTCGAGTTTGCGCACGACGTTGGCGATGGTTGATGCTTTCTGGCCGATCGCGACGTATACGCAGAACAGGTCCTTGCCTTTTTGACTAATGATCGTATCAATCGCCACCGCCGTCTTGCCGGTCTGACGGTCTCCGATAATTAATTCGCGCTGGCCGCGACCGACCGGGACCATCGCGTCGATCGATTTAAGGCCTGTCTGCACCGGTTGCGACACCGATTTGCGCCATACCACGCCCGGCGCAACTTTCTCGATGACGTCTTTTTCCTTTGCGTTGATCGGGCCTTTGCCGTCGATCGGTTGACCCAGCGCATTGACGACGCGCCCAATCAATTCCGGGCCGACCGGCACGTCGAGAATACGGCCGGTGCATTTCACCGGATCGCCTTCGGAAATATGCTCGTATTCGCCCAGGATCACGGCACCGACTGAATCGCGTTCCAGGTTGAGCGCCAGACCAAAGGTGTTCTTCGGAAACTCGAGCATTTCGCCCTGCATGACGTCGGCCAGACCGTGCACGCGGCAAATGCCGTCGGTCACCGATATGATCGTGCCCTGCGTGCGCGACTCGGTGGTGGCGCCAAGATTCTGGATTCGGCTCTTGATGAGTTCACTGATTTCTGACGGATTAAGTTGCATCTGAAAACTCCTAACGGGTAAGCGCGGCGGACATCGCGTCCAGTTTGCCGCGCACGGTCGCATCGAAGACTTTGTCTCCGACCACGATTTTGACGCCGCCGATCAACTGCGGATCGACACTGACTTCGGCGCGCACTTTGCGCTGATATTTAGTCTCTAGCTTGCTGACGATTTGGTTCACCTGCGCATCATCGATCGCGAAGGCCGAATGGATCTTTGCTTCGAGCACGCCTTCGTGCTCCAGCCTCATTTGTTCGAACAGTGCGCGCACCGCAGGCACGGCGGTGAGCCGGTCATTGTGGACCAGCACTTGCACAAAGTTTCGGCCGGCGCCGTCGAGTTGCTCGCCGCAAATGCCGAGAATCAATCCTTCGAGCTCGCGACCGCTGACATTGGGATCGCCCACGCAGCGTGCAACGCGCTCGTCCTGCACGACGAGATCGAGCAAACGCAGCATACCGGACCATTGATCAAGCGCGGCGTTCTCACGCGCTAGCCGGAAAGCCGCCTCGGCATAGGGACGTGCAATGGTGATCGTTTCAGCCATGGCCGTGGACTAGAGCTCCGCCTGAACGGCCTGCAGCAAATCGGCGTGCGTTTTTGCATCGACTTCGCGGCGCAAAATTTTCTCGGCGCCCGCGATCGCGAGCAGGGACACCTGCGAGCGCAGCGCTTCTTTGGCGCGCGAAACCTCCTGCTCGATTTCCGCTTTGGCGGCGGTTTTCTCGCGATTGCCTTCCTCGCGCGCCGACAATTTCGCTTCTTCGATCATTTGCGAAACGCGCTTTTCCGCCTGTGCCATGATTTCGGCCGCGCGCGCGCGCGCTTTGGCGATCTCCTGATCGGCCTGCTTCGCCGACAGTTCAAGCGACTGCTTGCCCTCTTCGGCGGCGGCGAGTCCGTCGGCGATCTGTTTTTGGCGCGCTTCAACCGCGCGCATCAACGGCGGCCACACGAATCTCGCCGTGAACAGAATGAACGCAAAAAAGGTAATCGCCTGCGCGAATAGCGTCAGATTGATGTTCATGATATTCCCTTCCCGGGACCCTCTTTTGTTACAGCGCTTACCGGACGACGGTCAGCAGCGGGTTGGCGAATGCGAAGAACATCGCCAGGCCGACACCGATAATGAACGAAGCGTCAATCAGGCCGAGCAGCAAAAATACTTTTGCCTGCAATTGCGGCATGAGTTCCGGCTGGCGCGCCGCACCTTCGAGAAAGCGGCTGCACATGATGCCGACGCCGATACACGCGCCGAGCGCGCCCAAGCCGATCATCAGGCCGATGCCAATTCCGGTGTAAGCCTGAATCATCGCCAACATTTGCATTTTGTCCATTTGCTTCTGTCCTTTCTTGAACGGGTTTAAAGTGAAGCCGGGAGGCTCAATGGCTTTCGTGCGCCATCGAGATGTAGACTATGGTGAGCATCATGAAAATATAAGCCTGCAGCGCGACAATCAAAATATGGAATATCGCCCAGCCCAGGCCCAGCAGCGAACCGAACACGGTGCCGGCGATGCTGGTCGCTGCCATCATCCATAGCAGCAAAAAGATAATTTCGCCTGCATACATATTTCCGAAGAGCCGCAGCGAATGCGACAGCGGCTTCGATACATACTCGACCAGATTGAACAGAAAATTGAATACCCACAGCAGCGGGTTAGAACCGAAGGGCGCGCAAAAGAGTTCGTGTATCCAGCCACCAAGTCCCTTAACCTTGATCGTGTAATACATCATCAGCATCCACACCGACAGCGCGAGCGCAAACGTGGTGTTGACGTCAGCCGTGGGGACGATGCGAAATCCGTGTTCATTCACATGGTGAGTGCCGAGCGCGACCCAATCGACGGGTAGAAAATCCATCGCGTTCATCAGAAGGACCCAGACGAACACCGTAAGCGCAAGCGGCGTGATAAAGCCGCGGGCGCCATGGAAAATGCCTTTGACCTGCTCATCGACGAAATCGAATATCAACTCAACGAAGGCCTGGCGCTTACCAGGCACGCCCGCAGTGGCGCCGCGCACCACCAGCCACATGAAGCCGAATCCGATGACGCCGAGCAGCACGGAGGTGACAATGGTGTCGACATTGAGTGTCCAGAAGCCGCCGTCGCCGATGGCCTGGGTATTGAAGGTCAGGTGGTGACCGATGTACTCGGTGGGTCTCATCTCCGCGCCGGCCGCCATTACGTTGTTCCTAATCCAATTCAGTTTCACGTACTAACAATGCGGCCGGCGACACGAGCACTGCCACGATAAACGCCGCAAAAAACACCACCGGCACGACTTCGTGATAGGTCGTCATCACCAGCCACAACAGGAAAACCATCAGCATGATCTTGCTTGCTTCGGCGCGTAGCAGGATACGTAGCGTCTCTCCTGCGGATCGCACCCGGTTGCCTGACACGAGCAACGCAAAGACCAACCCAGCCGCCCAAGTTATAAAACCACCCAGCGCCGCTGAAAACGCCCCATGTATGCCCGCTACAAGGCCCGCCCCCATCGCGATCGCTGCAGTGGCATACAGTTGCCATCGCAGGACTTTGCGAAGCGGTTTGCTCGCGATCTTATGAGCCACCCGTTGGTCCTATCAAACCCGCTGATTGTACTAAAAGTGGCCTTCGCGCGTCAATCCGCGTTGCGCTGCAACACCCGCCATTCAGCGCATCAAACGGGCAAGCACGGCATCCAGCTGGTCGAGCGTGCTGTAAGCGATCGTCAATTTTCCGCTGCCCTTCTTCGCCCCCGTTTTAATCGCCACGGGCGTGCCCAGCTTTTGCGCGAGTTCTTCTTGCAATCGCAAAATGTCGCGATCACTGACTCGACGCGGCTTTTTGTCCCTGGCGCCAGTTACCAGCCGGCCAATCAATTTTTCGGTGTCACGCACCGACATTGCGCGATCCGCAATCAAGCGGGCGGTTTCGATTTGCTGCATGCCGGCTAGCGCGAGCAACGCCCGCGCATGCCCCATGTCCAGCTTGCCCTGCTGCAAAAGTTCACGCACCGGTTCCGCCAGCGCGAGCAGGCGCAATAAGTTGGTTACCGCGCTGCGCGAGCGGCCGACCATTTCGGCCGCCTTATCGTGAGTGATGCCGAATTCCGTGACCAGGCGTTGCAGGCCGTTGGCCTCTTCCAGCGGGTTAAGGTCTTCGCGCTGAATATTCTCGATCAATGCCATTGCGAGCGCAGCATTATCCGGAACTTCGCGGACGAGCGCGGGAACTGCGCGCAGGCCGGCCATTTTCGCGGCACGCCAGCGCCGCTCACCAGCGATGATCTCGTAGCGGCCGCCATCAACCGGTCGCACAAGTATGGGTTGCATGATGCCCTGCGACTTTATCGAATCGGCGAGTTCCATGAGCGCCGGTTCGCTCATCCTGGTGCGCGGTTGATATTTACCCGGCTGTAAGAGATCGACCATCAATTCAGCTTGCTGGTCGGCCGCGGGTCGCGCTGAGTTGGGCTCTTCGCCCCCGAGCAACGCGTCGAGTCCGCGCCCCAAACCTTTCATTTTAGCCATAGCCATTTCTTCATTTAAATTGCTGGCGCGGCGCGATTGAGCATTTCGCCGGCAAGTGCGAGGTATGCTTGCGCGCCTTTAGAATTTCGGTCGAGACCAAGCACGGGCAGGCCATGACTCGGCGCTTCGGCGAGTCGCACGTTGCGTGGAATCACAGTGCGGTACAACTTATCGCCAAAATGCTGCTGCAACTGGGCCGACACCTGAAGTGCGAGCGTGTTGCGCGGATCAAACATCGTGCGCAAAAGCCCTTCGATCTGCAGTTGCGGGTTCAGGTTGGCGCGGATTTTCTTGATCGTCTGCACGAGATCGCTCAAGCCTTCGAGTGCGTAGTATTCACACTGCATCGGGATTAGCACCGCGTGCGCCGCGCAGAGCCCGTTCACCGTCAATAGATTTAACGCCGGCGGGCAGTCGATCAAGATAAAGTCGTATTCGTTCTCGATCGGCGCGAGCGCCGACTTCAACCGCGTTTCGCGTCGCTCGATGTCGACCAGTTCAATTTCGGCGCCGGCAAGTTCGCGATTGGCCGGCAGCACGTCGTAATTGCCGCTGGTCGACCTGACGCGCACCGCGCCGATTTCAGCTTCGCCTAACAACAAATGGTAAACCGTGACTTTGAGCGCGCGCTTGTCTACGCCGCTGCCCATGGTTGCGTTGCCTTGCGGGTCCAGGTCAATAAGAAGTACCCGCTGTTTCGTCGCAGCCAGACTCGCAGCGAGGTTGACGCCGGTCGTGGTCTTGCCGACGCCGCCTTTTTGATTCGTTATCGCAAGAATTCTCGCCATCAGGCGCTCGCGGGGCTGAGTAAAACCAGATGACGTTTGGCGTTCAAGCCCGGCACCT
>JANXRI010000064.1 GCA_025353085.1 Betaproteobacteria bacterium | reverse complement strand
GGACACGGGTGCTTACAAGCGACATTGGGGCGCCTACGGCAAACCGCCAAGCGACGACAAGACGCCCGCCTACGATCCGGCGCAGCCGCCGTCACAGCAATTCGGGCGGCCGGTTCACTGTGTACGCTTTTCAAAAGACGGTCTCGTGTATGTGTGCGACCGCATCAACGACCGCGTGCAGATGTTCAAAAAAGACGGCACTTTTGTCGCCGAAGCCTTCTTCGAAAAAAATACGCGGCTTAACGGCTCGGTGTCGGAACTCGTGTTCTCGCCCGACCGCGAGCAGAAATTCATTTACATGGCGGATGGCGTCAACAACGAGCTGCGCATTATAGACCGCGCAACCAATGAGACGCTCGCGCGCGTCGGCCGGCCGGGCCGCTTCGCCGGCCAGTTTCATGTCGTGCACAACCTCGCGGTGGACCAACAAGGCAACGTCTACACCACCGAAGTGAACACCGGCCAGCGCGTGCAGAAATTCCGGCGCGTGGGGCTCCCAGATTAAATGCGTGCTATGCGCTCACTCAATTCGTCCAGGTGATTCTGATGCGCGCGCGGGCGCAGCGTGCATCGTCGTATGCACCTCTCTGTCGTTCACCACGTTGTGCACCACCGGCACCAGCGGTTTGCCACTCGCGTCGCTCACCAACACCGAGCTTTGCAACTCGTAGCCCACGTCGGACTTGTGTGTCATCTTCAGCCGGTCCGTCTTGCGGGTGTGCTTGCCAAAGTTCAGCCGCGACCAGTCGTGCATGAGCAGCCCGTCGCGTTCGCAGTGCGCTTCCAGCAACCCCGGCACCGCGCTCACCAGCGGCTTGGCCAGTTGCGACAAACCGACGCGTTCGTTATTCAGAAAACGCCATGCCGCCTGTGTGTAGGCGGCACTACTGCATGTATCGGGCAGCGCCGCTAGGCCTGCGGCCAGCGCTTGCGCGCCACGCACGTGCTGCTGCACCATAGTCTCCCGGCGCTCAACGAGTCTTGCTTCCAGTTCAGGTTTCTTAAGAGCATACCGCCGGTTTCTAACACCCCTCGAACTTTTGTACAACCCCGTGCATCATAAAAGATGTGTAGATACCTATGCCCAAAGGGCAAGGGGCGGGGGGATTGAGCGTTCCGATTGTCATCCATTATGAAACGCTCAATAAGCGGTTGCGAATCGTCGCTATATGTTTGCTGCCGTACGGAGTTCCTGCTTAATTTGGTGCACCATAAGCCATAGGTCGTGGCGGATTCTAGCGGCTGTCGTTGGGGGGTGCCGCGTTGGAAGTTTGCGCTTTAAGCGACCCTCGTATGTGCGCTCGGACTTCCGCTTCAATCGATGATCAAGATGACTCCGCCCGGCTCTTCGCGCGGCGCGGGATATGCACCAGAAGAAGTTAACACGCATTCCTGAAAGGCCGGCCGTGTTCGAACGCACCAGCGCTTCCCGCAATGATGCCGGCAAACCAGTAAGCACTTTCACGCTCGCCGCGAATTATAAAATGGTCGGCTCCCTCGCCGGCGCGGCGCTGCTCGCCGCGTTCGCGGTGATGCTGTCGTTCTGGGCGTTCGCGCAAATCGAGGGTTCCGAGGCAAGGCGCCAGCATTCCTACGATCTCGTGCTGCGCGCGAATGCACTCCTGTCGAAGATAAAGGATGCCGAAACCGGTGCACGCGGTTATGCGTTAACCGGCGAGGAGTCCTTTCTTGAGCCATACCTGGCGGTGCGCGATACCGTCGCGTCTCATCTGAAAGACATGCGTGAGCTTACGCATGACCTGCGCGCTTTGCAGCACCTCGATGCACTCACGCCGCTCGTCACCGCAAAAATGGCGGACTTATTGCGAATTGTCGAACTGCGCCGCCAGAACCTGCCTGCCGCGATCGTCGCGGAAACGAGCGGCGCCGGCAAACGCCTGATGGCGGAGATCCGCGGCGAAATCGGCGGTTACGTGGAAGTCGAAGATGTGCTGCTGCGTCAGATAGGAGTGGATTTCCAGGCAAGCATGCGTCAGCTGTTTGCGCTGATCGTTACGGCGAGCCTGTTTGCGTTCCTGCTCACGCTGTCATTTGCTTACCTCATTTACCGCGAAACGCAGCATCGACTCGATGATCTGGTGCATCGTAAAACCGAACATCTGCTGGACGTGCAAGAGACACTGAACAAGCAACTGCAGCAGACCAGTGCCGCCGCCGAGATCAGTGAAGAAAAACTCGCGATTACGCTTAATTCCATCGGTGATGCGGTGATTGCAACGGACGCCGACGGACGCGTGACGCTCGTGAACCCGCTGGCACAGCGCCTGACCGGCTGGACGCTGTCAGAGGCCCTGCATCGGCCGGTGCATGAAATTTTCAATATCATCGACCGACTTACCCGCTTGCCATCGCCGGTGCCGGTACGCGACACGCTTGCGCAAAATGCCGTGCATGGACTCGCCAATCACACGATACTGATCGCACGCGATGGCAGTGAATGCGATATCGCCGACAGTTGCGCGCCGATACACACGCGCTCGGGCCAGGTGGTGGGTGCTGTGCTGGTGTTTCGCGATGTTACCGAACGGGCACGGCTTGACAAAATTATGACGGATCAGAATGCTGAGCTTAACGTTGCAAGGAGCGTTGCCGAAGAAGCCAATCTCGCAAAATCCGATTTTCTTTCCAGCATGAGCCACGAACTGCGCACCCCGCTCAGCGCGATTCTCGGTTTCGCCCAGCTCATGGAATCCGGCACGCCGGCGCCGACCGCAGCGCAAAAACGCAGTATCGACCAGATTTTGAAGGCGGGCTGGTACCTGCTCGATCTGATCAATGAAATTCTCGACCTCGCCTTGATCGAATCCGGCAAGTTGTTGCTCTCGATGGAGCCGGTTTCGCTTGGCGAAGTCATGCAGGAATGCGAAACAATGACAGAGCCTCAGGCGCGTAAGCGCGGCGTCAAGGTGACTTTTCCGCGGTTCAAGCAGCCGTGCCTCATCAAAGCGGACCGCACGCGCGTCAAACAGATTGTCGTCAACCTGCTTTCCAATGCGATCAAATACAATACGGTCGATGGGTCCGTGCTCGTCAGTTATGTGCTGCCCGCGCCGCAGCGCGTACGCCTGAGTTTTCAAGACACCGGTACGGGATTGGCGCAGGAAAAACTCGCGAAGTTGTTTCAACCGTTTAATCGTCTCGGTCAGGAAACCAATGTCGAGGAAGGAACCGGCATCGGGCTGGTGGTATGCAAGCGGCTCGTCGAACTGATGGGCGGCGCGATTGGCGTCGACAGCACTGTGGGAAAGGGCAGCGTGTTCTGGATCGAGCTCAACGTGACAACCGACCCGCCGGCCGTTCCCATTGCCACCGGTGCTGGTGTACCGGCGGCTGAGAACGCTGATCCGCAAACGCATACCCTGCTTTACGTCGAGGACAACCCCGCCAACCTGATGCTGGTCCAGGATTTAATCGCGCGGCGGCCTGACATGCGCTTGTTAACCGCGCGCGACGGCGTCAGCGGAATCGAGACGGCGCTCGCCGCCAAGCCCGAACTCATCCTGATGGACATCAATCTGCCCGGTATCAGCGGCATTGATGCGCTGCGGGTGCTGGCCCAGCATCCCGCGACGGCGCACATCCCGGTGATCGCCTTAAGTGCGAACGCAATGCCGCGCGATATCGAAAAAGGCCTCGAAGCGGGCTTCTTCCGTTATCTTACCAAGCCGATCAAGGTCAACGAATTCATGAATACGCTGGATGTCGCGCTGCTCTATGCAAAAACTCCCGAAGCTGTCGCCCTCAAAGAGGATTAAACATAATGACCACTATGCCGGACGTTTCAAATGCACGGATACTGATCGTCGATGATCAGGAATCCAATGTCGCCTTGCTCGAGCAGATGCTAAGCGAAAGCGGTTACACCGCGGTCAGCTCCACGATGAAGCCCGAGGAGGTCTGCGCATTGCACCGGAAAGATCCCTACGATTTAATCCTGCTCGACCTGCAGATGCCCGTCATGGACGGATTTGCGGTGATGGCAGGGCTCAAAACCAACGAGACCGACGGTTACCTGCCCGTCATCGTGCTGACCGCGCAACCGGGACACAAACTGCGCGCGCTGCAGGCCGGCGCCAAGGATTTCATCAGCAAGCCGTTCGATCTGGTCGAAGTGAAAACACGCATTCACAACATGCTCGAAGTGCGGCTGCTGTATAAACAGCTCGAAAAGCAAAATGAAATACTTGAGCAGAAAGTCGCCGAACGCACGGCTGAACTGCGCGAGAGCGAGGCGCGTTTCCGCAGTCTGGCCGAGTTGTCGTCTGACTGGTATTGGGAACAGGACGAAAGCGGCGCCTTTACCAAAACGTCGGGACCGGTGCTTGAAATGCTCGGCTTGCGGGTCGACGCGCTGACCGGCGCGCGCAGCGATGATGGCATGAGCGGCTGGGATACAGAGCAACGCGCCGAACTGCGCGCCAAGATCGCAGCGCGCGAGCCCTTCCTCGACTTTGCATTCAGCCGCGTGACTGCAGATGGCGGACGGCAGCGGTATCAAGTCAGCGGCGAGCCGATGTTCAACGGCGCCTCCCGCTTTATCGGCTATCGCGGTATCGGCGTGCAGCTTGCCGAAGGCAAAGGGAACTAACCATGGCTGCATCTCCAAATCCCAAACAGAATCACCTGCTGGATGCGCTGCCCGCGCCGGAATTCGATCGCCTGGCGCCTAACCTTGAAGCGGTGCCTATGCTGCTGGGCGAGATGCTGTACGAACCCGGGGGCCACTTGACGCACGTATACTTCCCGACGACGTCGATCGTCTCCCTGCTGTATGTGATGGAGTCCGGCGTATCCGCCGAAATGGCCAGCGTCGGCAATGAAGGCGTGCTCGGCATCTCGCTCTTCATGGGCGGTGACACGACGCCTAGTTCGGCGGTCGTGCAAACCGCGGGGCAAGGGTACCGTTTGCCGGCGGCGCTCTTAAAAGAGGAATTCCATCGCGGCGGCCCGGTGCAGCGTCTGCTGTTGCGCTATACGCAGGCACTGGTCACTCAGATGTTTCAGACCGGCGCCTGCAACCGGCACCATGCGATCGAGCAGCAACTCTGCCGCTGGCTGCTGCTCACGCTTGATCGCATGCCAACCAACGAATTGGTCATCACCCAGGAACTCGTTGCCAACGCCCTCGGCGTGCGCCGCGAAGGCGTGACCGAGGCCGCCGGCAATTTGCAGCGCGCCGGCATAATCAGCTATCGCCGCGGTCATATTTCAGTGCTCAAACGCAGCGGTCTGGAAGCCGGGTCCTGCGAATGTTACGCCGTCGTCAAAAAAGAAATCAATCGATTGCTCCTCGACGTGCGGCTCCAGCCTCCTAAATCGGTGATGGCGCGATAACGCTCAGCTCCTAAAGGGCGCCTACGCGTCAGCGCGGAAAGCGCTGCGGCCGGCGCCGCCTGGCCGCATGTAACGCGCGGCATCCAAAATCCTGTTGTACTCTATGGCAGTTGGTGCCGGTTTGACGCGTGCTTGTGGGTGAGTATGTACGGCGCCGCGATAACCAAGGATACCCGAATTGAATTTTAGCAGTGACTACCTTCGCAATGCGCTGCGCCAATTGAGTGCGCACGGCCGTGGCAACCGTGCAGCGCAAAAAAAGATAAATGACGAGTTGCCCCTGCGCGCCGAACTCTTCAGCGCAGATCAGATGGAGCAGCATGGCGTGGTGCTGGCAGGCGCCCATCGCATAAGTGCCGGGGGGGCGCCGGCTCAACTGCTCGCGCGGCTCGCCGATAATGAGTCGGTTCTTTTGCAGGGCTGCAAGCTACTCACCGCCGCCGTCAAGGCGAACCGCCGGATTTCGCCTGCCGGTGAATGGCTGCTCGACAACTTTTATTTGATCGAAGAGCAGATACGGACTGCGAAACGCCATTTACCAAAGGGGTATAGCCGCGAACTGCCCCGTCTCGCGCGCGGACCGTCGGCTGGCTTGCCGCGCGTTTACGACATTGCGCTCGAAGCGATCTCGCACGGCGACGGCTGGGTGGATCCGACGAGCTTGCGGCGTTTCGTCGCCGCCTATCAAAAAGTGACGGCGCTCAAATTAGGCGAGTTGTGGGCGATCCCGATCATGCTGCGGCTCGCGCTGATCGAAAATCTGCGCCGCGTCGGCGCGCGCGTCACCGCCAGCACAATCGACCGCGAACGCGCAGACGCGTGGGCTGACCAGATGATGGTGGCCGCCGAGCAGGATCCCAAAAGTCTCATCCTGATCATCGCCGACATGGCACGCTCGAACCCGCCGATGGCGAGCTCGTTTGTGGCCGAACTCGCGCGCCGGTTGCAGGGCCAGAGCGCGGCCCTCGCGTTGCCGCTGACCTGGATCGAGCAGCGCCTGTCCGAACTGGGCCTGACCATCGAGCAGTTGGTGCAATCCGAAACGCAAAAGCAGGCGTCGGCACAAGTCTCGATCGCCAACAGTATTGGCAGCCTGCGCCTGCTCGGCGCAATGGACTGGCGCGACTTCGTCGAGGCATTAAGCGGCGTCGAGCAAAAACTGCGCGAAGACCCGAACGGCGTTTATGCGGCGATGGATTTTGCCACGCGCGACCATTACCGGCATGCGATCGAGAAACTCGCGAACGCCAGCCGCCTGTCGGAGATCGACATCGCGCGCAAAGCCATCCAGTTGACGCATGCCGGCGCCGCAGACACCCCAGCACAAGACCGCGGCGCCAATGAGACTGCGCGTGCCTCGCACGTCGGCTACTACCTGATCGATCAGGGGCTGCCCCGGCTCAAGCATGCCGCCGCAGTGCGCCCTTCGTTCGCGGCAAGTGTGCGCACCCTGGCAGGCCGCTTTCCGTTGTCGATCTATGCGGGCGCCATCGCGTTGCTGACCATCGCGATCACTGCCGGGCTCATCGACGAGGCGCACGCATTTGGCTTGCAAGGCGCCTGGCTTGCGATGACCGGCGCCGTGACCCTTGTCTGCGCGAGTCAATTCTCAGTCGCTATTGTCAACTGGCTCGCCACCTTGTTGGCGATGCCGTGTCCGCTGCCGCGCATGGATTTCTCGCGCGGAATTCCGCCCAATGTGTGCGCGCTGGTGGTGGTGCCGGCGATGCTTACCAATGTGCGCGAGGTCGAGGCTTTGATCGAGGCGCTGGAAGTGCGGTTTCTGGCCAATCGCGACGACAACCTTTACTTCGGGCTGCTTACCGACTTCACCGACGCGCCCGCTGAAACGCTGCCGGAAGACGAACCGCTGCTGCTGCTCGCGCAAAACAGCATTGTTGAATTAAATGAAAAATACGGCCGCGACGGCAGTGGCGCGTTTTTTCTATTTCAGCGGCCGCGCTGCTGGAATGCACGCGAGCGCCGCTGGATGGGGTATGAGCGCAAACGCGGCAAGCTCGCGGATCTGAATGCGCTCCTGCGCGATCCGGCGCACCAGGGTTTCTCGCTCGTCGTCGGCGCGGCCGAGGTTTTATCGGCCATCAAGTACGTGATAACGCTGGATACGGACACCCAGTTGCCGCGCGACGCGGCGCGCCAGTTCGTGGGCGCGATGGCGCATCCGTTGAACCGCCCGTTGTACGACGCCCTGCGCCAGCGCGTCATCGCCGGCTATTCGATCATGCAGCCGCGGGTGGCGGTCAGTATGCCGGCTAACCACTACACCCGTTATGCGCGCCTCTTCGGCGCCGAGCCCGGCATCGATCCGTATACGCGCGCGGTGTCAGATGTTTACCAGGATCTTTTCAGCGAAGGCTCGTTCATCGGCAAAGGGATTTACGACGTCGACGCATTCGAGCTCGCGCTCAAGGACCGTTTTCCCGAAAACCGGATTTTGAGCCACGATCTGCTCGAAGGCTGTTACGCGCGCGCCGCGCTGTTGAGCGACGTCGAGTTGTACGAACACTACCCGCTGACTTATGCGGCGGATGTGAGTCGCCGTCACCGCTGGATCCGCGGCGATTGGCAGATCGCGTCGTGGCTTCTTTCACGCGTGCCCCGCGCCGCGGCCGGCAGCCAGCGCAACCCGCTGTCCGCGCTGTCGCAATGGAAGATCTTTGACAATCTGCGGCGCAGTCTCGCGCCGGCGGCGCTGCTCGCATTGATGCTGCTTGGCTGGACGGTGCTTTTGCCCGCCTGGTTGTGGACCCTTGTGGTAGTCGGAATTATCGCGCTGCCGCCGCTGATCGCATCCTTGGTGGACTTGCTGCGCAAGCCCGACGACGTGCTTTTCAGCCAGCATATTGCTGCGATCTGGCGTTCGCTCGGCAGCCATCTCGCGCAGGCCGTGTATACGCTGGCGTGTTTGCCGTACGAAGCCTGGTTCAGTCTCGATGCCGTGATGCGTACCAACTGGCGCATATTGATCTCGCACCGGCGATTGCTCGAATGGATGCCTTCGGGCAGTACGGCCGGCGATGACAAGACGCGGCTCCCTGCGGCTTATCGCGCGATGTGGATAGCGCCGATGAGCGCCGTCGCCGCGGCCACTTATCTGGCAATCAGGACGCCCGCTACGCTGCCGGTGGCTATCCCGATTTTGCTGTTGTGGTTTTGGGCGCCTGCGTTCGCGTGGTGGATCAGCCGCCCGGTCGGGCCCCGCGCTTCGCACCTCGCCGATGCGCAAATAGTTTTTCTGCGCAAAATCGCGCGCCAGACCTGGGCATTCTTTGAAACGTTCGTCGGCGCCGACGATCACTGGCTGCCGCCCGACAATTTCCAGGAGCACCCGGCAGCGGTCATCGCGCACCGCACGTCTCCGACCAACATCGGACTTTCACTGCTCGCGAATCTGACTGCGTACGACTTCGGCTACATCGGGGTGGGACCGCTTATCGAGCGCACGGCCAACACATTGGGTGCGATGGCGACACTCGGCCGGCATGAAGGGCATTTTTATAATTGGTACGACACCCAAACATTGCAACCGCTCTCGCCGCTGTATGTTTCATCGGTGGACAGCGGCAATCTCGCCGGCCATCTGCTGACCTTACGCCCGGGGCTGCTCGCGCTGATCGAGCAGCCGATACTCGATCCGCGCTGTCTCGACGGGCTAATCGATACGCTGCGGCTGCTGGTCGAAGCCGCCGGACTCAAAGCGCCAACCGAACTCGCACGCCTGCAGACCGAATGTTATTCAGCCTATGATGCGCGGCCCGCAACCCTCGCGGCGCTGCACTTGCGGCTGATCCGACTGGTGGAATCGGCGGACAAGGCAGGCGCCAGCCTGGGGCTTACCGCCGGCGGCTCACCGCAGGACGATGCGCAGTGGTGGGCGCAGGCGCTTAGCCGCCAGTGCCGCGATGCGCTCGGCGAGCTCGCATTACTGGCGCCGTGGCTCGCGATGCCGGCGGGTTCCACGCAGTTGCGCCCGCTACTCTCCCAGTTGGCGAACCCCACCTTGCGTCAACTTGCTGAAGACAATGACGCGCTATTGTTAACCGCGATTGCGGAGCAACTCGTGCCAGCGGCAACGACCGCGGAACGCGAATGGCTCGCGACGCTCGGCCGCCATCTCGCAATCGCCGGCGACCACGCCCGCGAGCGCATCGCGCGCATCGAGCAACTCGCGCTGCAGGCGGCCGAATTCGCGGTGATGGAGTACGACTTCCTGTATGACCCTGCGCGGCATCTGCTCGCGATCGGCTACAACGTCGATGACCGCCGGCGCGATTCGAGCTATTACGATTTGCTCGCCTCAGAAGCGCGCCTGACGACTTTCGTCGCGATCGCCCAGGGCCGCCTGCCGCAGGAAAGCTGGTTCGCGTTTGGCCGCCTGCTCACTCACACTGGCGGCGAGCCCGCATTGCTGTCGTGGAGCGGTTCGATGTTCGAGTACCTGATGCCGCTGCTCGTCATGCCGACCTACGAGAATACGCTGCTCGATCGCACGTACTGCGCAACGGTGAATCGCCAGATCGCCTATGGCGCGCAGCGCGGCGTGCCCTGGGGAATGTCGGAATGCGGTTACAACGCGGTCGACGCCGCGCTTAACTATCAATATCGCGCGTTTGGCGCACCGGGCCTGGGACTCAAGCGCGGCCTCGCGGAGGATCTCGTGATTGCGCCGTACGCGTCGGCGCTTGCGCTGATGGTGGACCCTGAGCAATCGTGCGCGAATCTGCAACGCCTCGCCGCCGAGGGCCTCGCGGGTAAGTATGGCTTTTACGAAGCAGTCGACTACACGGCGGCCCGCCTGCCGCGCGGCCAATCGAGTGCGGTGATCCGCTCGTTCATGGCGCATCACCAGGGCATGATCTTTTTATCGCTTGCGTATGCCCTGCTCGACCGCCCGATGCAAAAACGCTTCGAGGCGGATCCGATGTTTCGTGCCACGACTTTATTGCTGCAGGAACGCGTGCCCAAGGCGGGCTCATTCCAATTGCACAACGCGGAGTTCGCCGCGGCGCGCGTGGCGCCCGAAGACCTCGGCATGCCAATGCGCGTCATCGCAAATCCCGCGACACCCGTGCCCGAAGTGCAGTTGCTGTCGAACGGCCGCTACCACGTGATGGTCACCAACGCGGGCGGCGGTTACAGCCGCTGGAAAGATCTCGCGGTCACGCGCTGGCGTGAAGATCCAACCTGCGACAACTGGGGCACATTCTGTTACATCCGCGATGTCACGAGCGGCGTGTTCTGGTCGAATACCCACCAGCCCACGTTGAAACGTGCGCAGACCTATGAAGCGATTTTCACCGAGGGCCGGGCGGAATTCCGCCGGCGCGATCTCGATTACGTGACGCATACCGAAATTGTGGTTTCGCCCGAAGACGATATTGAATTGCGCCGCTTGCACATTACGAACCGCGGTCGCGTGCGCCGCGTGGTCGAGGTCACGAGCTATACCGAAGTGGTGCTCGCGGCACCTGCCGCCGATGCGCTGCACCCCGCGTTCAGCAATCTGTTCGTGCAGACCGAAATCCTGCGCGAGCGGCAGGCGGTTCTGTGCACTCGCCGGCCGCGCTCGGTCGATGAGCGCGCCCCATGGCTTTTCAACCTGATGGTCGTGCGCGGCGTGAACGTTAAGCCCGCTGAAAGCTCGTATGAAACCGACCGCATGCGCTTCATCGGCCGCGGTCGCACGGTGGCGTCGCCGCAAGCGCTCGGCGACTGCACCACGCTTTCGGGCAGCGAAGGCTCGGTGCTCGACCCGGTGATGGCAATCCGCCATTCGATTGCACTGGACCCGGACGAGACCGTCATACTCGATTTTGTATCGGGTATCGGGGCGACGCGTGACGCCGCTTTGAACCTCGCCGGAAAATACCAGGATCGCCACCTGGCCGACCGTGTGTTCGAACTCGCGTGGACGCATAGCCAGGTGGTGTTGCGCCAGATCAACGCGACTGACGTTGACGCGCAGTTGTACGGGCGCCTGGCGGGCTCGGTGATTTACGCCAATTCGGGACTGCGCGCGGAGACCGCGATTCTCGGCAAAAATCGCCGCGGCCAGTCCGGCTTATGGGGCTATGCGATTTCCGGCGATTTGCCGATCGTGCTGCTGCAGATTGGTGATCTTGCGAATATCGATCTCGTGCGTCAACTCGTGCAGGCGCACGCGTACTGGCGTCTGAAGGGACTCACCGTCGATCTCGTCATCTGGAACGAGGATCGCGCCGGTTACCGCCAGGTGCTGCAGGAACAGATCATGGGACTCATCGCCGCGGGCGTCGAAGCGCAGGTCATGGACAAACCCGGTGGTATTTTCGTGCGGCGCGCCGAGCAGATTTCGGATGAGGACCGTATCCTGCTGCAGGCCGTCGCGCGCGTGATCGTGAGCGATCGCCGCGGCGCGCTCGGCGAGCAGATCAACCGGCGCGCCCTCATGGACGTGCGCGCGCCGCATCTGAATGTCGCGCGACTGCGGCCGAGCCGCGTCCAGCGCACCAACCTGCCGGTCGCGCTGCCGGCTGCACCCACCGATTTAATCTTTTTCAACGGTTTGGGCGGCTTCAGTGCAGACGGCCGCGAATACGTGATCACTACCGCGCATGGCCAGGTGACGCCCGTACCCTGGGTGAACGTGCTGGCAAACGCGCAGTTCGGCAGCGTGGTTTCCGAAAGCGGCATGGCCTACACGTGGGGCGAGAATGCGCACGAGTTTCGTCTCACGCCGTGGAGCAACGACCCGGTGAGCGACGCGAGCGGCGAAGCGTTTTACCTGCGCGACGAGGAAACCGGTCACTTCTGGTCGCCGACCGCGTTACCGTGCCGGGGGGCCACGCCGTATATAACGCGGCATGGCTTCGGCTACAGTACTTTCGAGCACACGGAAGTCGGCATCAGTTCGGAGCTGACCGTGTTCGTCGCGCTCGATGCAGCGGTCAAGTTTTCAATATTGAAATTGCGCAACGAGTCAGGCCGCGCGCGCCGGCTCACCGCCACCGGTTATGTCGAATGGGTGCTCGGCGATCTCAGCGCAAAATCGGCCATGCACGTGGTGACTGAAATCGATCAGCCGAGTGGAATACTGTTCGCGCGCAACGGCTATAACTCTGAATTCGCCGGCCGGATCGCATTTTTCGATCTCGATGGCGCCGCGCGTACCGTAAGCGGCGACCGCGCTGAATTCATTGGCCGCAATGGCACGCCGAAGAACCCGGCGGCGATGGCGCGCGCGCAACTGTCGGACAAGACAGGCGCCGGTCTCGATCCCTGCGCGGCAATCCAGCTCGAAATAGAACTGGCCGACGGCGAGGAGCGCGAGCTCACTTTCAGGCTCGGCGCCGGACGCAACCTCGGCGACACGCGCAAACTCGCACAGGCAAGCCGCGGCGCGACCGCGGCGCACGAGACGCTCGAAAAAGTGCGTCAGTACTGGCGCCACACGCTTGGTGCGGTGCAGGTCGAAACGCCCGATCCGTCGCTCAACGTGCTGGCTAACGGCTGGCTGCTCTATCAGACGCTGGCCTGCCGACTGTGGGCTCGCAGCGGCTACTATCAATCGGGCGGCGCGTTTGGTTTTCGCGATCAATTGCAGGATGTGATGGCGCTCGTGCATGCCGAGCCTGGCCTCGTGCGCGAACATCTCTTACGCTGCGCCGCGCACCAGTTTCGCGAAGGCGACGTTCAGCATTGGTGGCATCCCGTGTCAGAGCGCGGTGTGCGCACGCTTTGTTCGGACGATTTTTTGTGGCTGCCGCTCGCGCTGTGCCGCTATGTCACAGTCACCGGCGATACCGGCGTGCTCGACGAATCGGCGCCGTTCCTCGAAGGCCGTCCGCTCAATACCGGAGAGGAATCGTACTACGACCTGCCCGCACGCTCGGAGGAGTCAGCGACGCTTTATGTGCATGCGGTGCGCGCGGTTCTGCGCGGGCTCAATTTCGGCGAACGCGGCCTGCCGCTGATGGGTTCGGGCGACTGGAACGACGGCATGAATCTGGTCGGCATTAACGGCAAGGGTGAAAGCGTCTGGCTCGGGTTTTTTCTCTATGACGTGCTCATGCAGTTTTCGGCGCTCGCACGCCGGCATGCCGATGTCGCGTTTGCCGAACGCTGCCAGCGCGAGGCGGCCCAACTGCGTCAAAGCATCGAGCGCAACGGCTGGGATGGCGAGTGGTACCGGCGCGCGTACTTCGACGACGGCACGCCGCTAGGCTCGGCGGACAACGTCGAGTGTCAGATCGATGCGATCGCGCAAAGCTGGTCGGTGCTGTCGGGCGCAGGCGACCCGCGGCGGGCGCGCACCGCCATGGCGGCAGTGGACCGGCGACTCGTGCGCCGCGATACCGGGCTTATCCAGTTGCTTGATCCGCCGTTCGACAAGTCGGATGCGAATCCCGGTTACATCAAAGGTTACGTGCCGGGAGTGCGCGAAAACGGCGGCCAGTACACGCATGGCGCGATCTGGACGGTGATGGCATTCGCGGCAGTGGGCGACAGCCGCCGCGCGTGGGAATTGTTCGACCTGATCAATCCGGTCAAGCACGCGGACTCGGCGGCGGCGATCGCCACTTACAAAGTCGAGCCCTACGTGGTCGCCGCCGACGTCTATGCGGTCGCCCCGCATACGGGCCGCGGCGGCTGGACCTGGTATACCGGATCCGCCGGCTGGCTCTATCGGCTCATCCTTGAATCATTGCTCGGCTTGCGGCTGGAGGTCGACAAACTGCGCTTTGCCCCGTGCCTGCCGCCGGGCTGGAAGGACTTCAAGCTGCGCTATTGCTACCGCGCAACGGTTTATCACATCACCGTTATCCAATCACCCGTCGCGGTCGACAAGACCCGCGTAACGGTCGACGGCGTCGAGCAGCAGGACGAGGCGATTTGTCTGGCGGACGATCGCCTGGAACATGCAGTCGAGGTGCGAATCGCCGCAGCTTCGAAGTGAAGCATGTATGCCGGCACGGCGAACCCGTTTCTGCGCAGACATAACGAAACACCGCGCGAACGCCTTAACGTAGCGCAAGCGAAGCGCCTGCTCGCTTGACGAATGCAGGCGGAGGCGCCTGCGCTACGCCCCGAAGGAAGTCCCCTCGTGCTCAGCCAGGAGCTTGG
>JANXRI010000059.1 GCA_025353085.1 Betaproteobacteria bacterium | reverse complement strand
GTGCTGGCAGCCAGCGGCTTTAAAACCACCATCGCCGAGAAATCTGCTTCGGATGGAACGATAAATAGCTCCGGTAAAGGCCTGACTGTCAGCACGGGTGGTCGTATATCAAGCGGCAGCGTTGTTGATACAGGCACGATTAAAATTGGAGGCAGCGCTGCCTCGCTTGGTACGATCGTAACGATCATGTTGAACCCGTCCCTCGGCGCGGGTGGCCGCATCGCGTGGATGTGCACTACTAATGGCAATACCTCAATGTGGAAGTACGTGCCGGCCGAATGCCGTCACTAACATTGGAGATTCCAGAGCAGTTTTAGGTTGGAACAATCCTCAACAGCCCCTCCTCGCGAGGGGCTGTTGTTTTGTAGGCTACCTTTTTTAAACTGAAAATTGCGCTATAAAATTCAACTTGGCGAGCGCGCGCAGGGCCTGCAGGGATCCGCGATTTAAAGACCTTGCGTCGAGGCTTCACTCTGATCGAGTTGATGATCGTGGTAGCGATCATCGGCATACTGGCTGCGGTTGCGTTGCCCGCGTACACCACGTACACAATTCGCGCCAAGGTTTCCGAACTCCTCGTCGGAACCGTAGCCTCGGTCGGGACCGATGTCACGGTCGTATTGACGCCATCGCTAAGCGGTGGACGAATCCTGTGGAAGTGTGGAACAGGCGCGACGACATCGACATGGAAATACCTGCCCCCAGAAGTCGGCATTAAGATGCAGCAAGTCTTTTCTGGCGCACCGGCTCGTTAAGCCTGCCCCGGGTTGTCACTGACGCCGGATAATTGCGGCAGATTCACTTGGGGTGCACTGACCACTTGTTTATCTTGCAAATAGCGGCTCACGATTTCCCAAACAGGCCGCCCACTGGCGCCTTCCGCGACCGGCGCCCATCCAGCCACTTTGTATCGTTTGTCGGCCCCGATCAATTTTCCGCTTAACGTCATATTGCTGATGCGATTGCCGATCGTGGCGGTAGGATCGCATACGTATTGAAGTCCGCCGGTGCGTACCATATCGCCACCTTGCTGTAAATAAGGGTCGGGGTTGAACAAGTTGTCGCAGATATCTTCGAGCACCGACTTGATCATCTCACCGCTCATCTCGGTCAATGTGGTGTACGGATACGTAATCGCCGTTTGATTCATCACGTGCTCGAGGGTAATCGGCTCATTGGGCAGCACCGACGTTCCCCAGCGGAACCCCGGTGAAAATGCGATTTCGGCGCCACTTTCCTGCATCAAGGCGTCGAGGATAACCTGGTCGAAAGTGCCATTGAAATTGCCGCGCCGGTAAAGCAGTGCTTCGCTGACAGCCAGCTTTTCGCCGAGCTTCTGCGCGTATGGCGCGCGGACTTTCGTAATCAGGTCGGACATGGCTTTGTCCGCATCGAGCATTTGCGAAAAGACGGGCAGCAGCCGGTATTGATATCCCGCGACTTGCTTGTTTCGGATCTCGAGATCGAGCACGGCCAGAAACTTGCCATTGCACCCCGCATTCGTGACGAACGTCGTGCCACCCCGGTTTTTGACCGGAACAGGGTCCGGTACGGCGTCATGCGTGTGCCCGCCGAGGATTACATCGATGCCGCTCACGCGTCCGGCAAGCTTGAGGTCCACGTCCATGCCGTTGTGCGACAACAGCACGACCGCATGCGCACCTTTCGCAATGGCCGCATCGACGGACTGCTGCAGTTTTTCTTCCTGGATACCGAAAGTCCACTCGCTGACGAAATGGCGCGGATGTGCGATCGGCACATAGGGGAACGCCTGGCCGATAATCGCAATCGGAACGCCATTGATTTCACGCATGACCCACGGCGTGAAGACAGGGTCGCCAAAATCGGTGGTAGAAACATTTTGCGCGAGGAACTCGATACGCCCTTTCAGCTGAGTCTCGACGAGTTCTTTGACGCGCGCGGCACCTAAAGTGAATTCCCAATGCCCGGTCATGATGTCGACACCGAGCAGCTTGGCGGCCTGCACCATATCTTCGCCTTGGGTCCATAGCGCGGTCGCCGAACCTTGCCAGGTATCGCCGCCATCGAGCAGGAGCGCACCTGGGCGCTGCGCCCGTACTTTCTTTACCAGAGTCGCCAAGTGGGCAAACCCGCCGATCCGGCCATAAGCGCGCGCGTCGCGTTCGAAGTCGAGATGCGTGAACGCATGCGCGAGCTTGGTATTCGGACTGATTTGATAGTGCTTGAGCAGGGCGGCACCGACCAGATGCGGCGGTTTGCCGGCCATTGCGGCGACGCCGATGTTGACGCTCGGCTCGCGGAAGTAGCTCGGCAACAGCTGGGCATGACAGTCGGTGAAATGCATTAACGTCACATTGTTGCCGAAGCCATGCAGGTCGTAGAAGCTGTTGATGGCCGCGGCGTGGGCCTCGCCGCCCAATGGAAAGCCTGCCGCCGACGCGACCGCCAGCGTGTGCAAAAACTCGCGTCTCGTCATTGTCATATTGGGTGCAACCAGCTTGTCGCGCAATGCTGCGCGGTGGTCGCAAGTCAGGCCGAGTTAGTGGCGGATGCCAGGCGAATTGATTTTCTCGCCCTTGTTCAAAGCAGCCAGCGCAAGTTCAATGTCGCCGTATTGCTTTGCATCAGGCGGCAATTCGTCGGCGCGCACGGATACATTGCACCATTGGAAGCGTTTGCGGATGTCCCAGATATCGCCGCGGCTGGTGCGCCAGGTCGGGAAATGAGCGGTGGTACCTTTTGACTCGACGAGGTATTGGCCGCGCACCCATTTGTTTGCATGCCGCTCGCGCGTATGGCAATCGACGCAAGCCATGTTGAGCTGACCGACCTTGCGTTTCATCAAAGATTGCCCGTTGGCCAAGGCGGCGCGCGCTCCGGCGCCCGACAGTTCGGGGCTTATCGCCGCGCCATTGGCGAGGTTATGCAGGTAAATCGACATCGCGATGTTGTCATTGCTTTGCATCAGCATTTCGTCGGCGGTCGTTGCGCGGCCATGCCGCGTGATGAATTCTTCGACGCCAAGCACACGTTGTAAACGCGGCTCATATCGGGGCATGCGAGCCGCCCATGTCTTGAACGCAGTTTCCGGCGCGGCATGGCACGACGCGCAGGATTTTCCGTTGGCGCCTTTGCGCATAAAAACTTCGCGTCCGCTGTCGAGCCCGAACATCGCAGGGTTCTCGGTTGGGTCGAGATTGTCGCGGCTTTCAACTGGCGCCGGCCGGGTGTTCGGATTCTCGGTTTTGTCGGCAATCGCGTACGGTTCTTTGAGCGTTTTCAAAAACGCCACAATATCCCGCACCTCGTCCAACCGATATACGCCGTAAGCGCCCCACGGTGGCATGATGCTGTTGGCGTTGTAGATGCGCGGATCGTAAACATAGTTGAACAGAGACTGATCGTCGCGCGTTGCGCCAACCGTTGACAGATCAGGGCCGACGTTCCCGGGCTGCGCGGGCGTGGTTTTACCCATGACGTGACATACCACGCAGCTGCCGCCACGCGCGCGGTCGTAGGCCAGGGTGCGTCCGCGCTCGGCGTCGCCCTCGACCGGCAAATTGAACGCCGGTGCGGCATGCGCTGGCGGTGATACGCCAGCGTTCGCCAGATTGCTGAAATTGCTCCACCGGGTTTGCGGCCAGCTCGAGCCCTGCGAATCGACCTTATAGCGTTGCCAAGGCCGGACTGACGCGGGTCTCTTGAGCTCAAGCGGTGCGGCGGTTCCTGCCGTTGCGGACTGAGCGCTGAAGGCCGGGCTGAAGATAGTCGTGCAGCACAGCGCCGCCTGCGTTGCGATGACGAGGCGAGCGGTAAATGTTATTGCGCTCATCGAGCGCTTTGCATGCGCGCATTCCAGATTGGTGCTATTACGCGAGGCACGCACCATGCGGCTCAAGCAGCCACCACTGTTTCAATGCTGCCTTTGTCGCCCACGGTGTCCGTCCAGTTCACCGTGATCTTGTCGCCCGCTTTGGCGCCCTTGACGCGAAAACCGAGAAACGGATTGCGCGCAACCGCCTGGCTCCATTGCGCATCAAGCACCGTCTTGCCGTTATGTGTCGCGATGACACTTTGAATAAAATGCACTGGTACCAAGTCGCCTTTTTCATTTTTGCGCTGGCCCGTCTCCATCGGGTGGCTCATCAGCACTTTGACGTCGGCGGCGTCACCGTCCATCTTGGCGCGAATTTTCATTGCTTCAGCCATGAATGTTTCCTTGTGTGGGAAGAGGCATTGCGTGGTGCGATAAAAGGATCAACCGCCGCAACCGCCTATCGTGACCTTGACTTCCTTCGTCGCCGTAAAAAACTTTCCGTCGGCTTTGACTACGGCTATCACATTCGAGGTCTGTCCCAATTTAAGTTTAGTCGATACATAGCCATCGGCGCCGCTCGAAAAATCATATGTGCTGCTGAGTGGAAACGGATTCTTCTCGACTATGATCGAAATGCTCTGCGTATTAGGTAGTTTGCTGGTGACAGTGACCGGCACTTGCGCGCCGTTTTCAGCGATATCGGGAGTAGTCAGCATGATGTCTTTGCTCGGCTGCGCGCCGGTTACGCCCAGCGACTTGAGTGCATCCGCGGCGGCCTTCGCTTCGAAGCCGGTTTTATTCCATGTCGTTGCGAGTGCGTTGCCGGCACGCAGCAACCCTGCGCCAGCCGCCGCCGCCAGCGGTATTACTCCGCCAATTGCCTTGAGCAGTCTTCTGCGAATTTGATGCATCTCAAGTTTCCTTCGGAAACGCGGCGCGTCGGATTGGTCCGGATCGAATTTTTGGCCGTGATGGCGTTACAACGGATGCCATGCTAGCCAAGTTTTGTGAGGCTGTCTATTGCGGCTGTGGCGACATTGCGGCGGTGGCGACAAACGCGCGCGATACCACGCACCCGCAAAGGTCCTTGCGCCAATTTTTCTTCTAAGCGCCGCGCTGGCGTAACCAATGACCCGACTTGCCGCCCTTTTTCTCGAGCAGGCAGATGTCGTCGATGCGCATGCCGCGGTCGACCGCTTTGCACATGTCGTAGATGGTGAGCAGTCCGGCGGCGACGGCGGTCAGCGCTTCCATTTCAACGCCGGTGCGGCCGCGCGTTTCGGCCTGCGCCGTGCACATCACGGCCGTTCGTTTTTTGTCGAACGTGAAGTCGACGATGATCCGGGTTAGCGAGAGCGGGTGTGCAAGCGGAATCAAGTCGGGCGTGCGCTTGGCGCCCTGGATGGCAGCGATGCGTGCAATGCCCAGCACATCGCCTTTCTTGGCGTTGCCTGCCGCTATCATCGTCAAGGTTGCGCTTTGCATCACGATGCGGCCGCGGGCGCGCGCTATTCGATGCGTTTCATCTTTGGCTCCAACATCGACCATGTGGGCTTGGCCGCGTTGGTCGAAATGCGTGAGTGTTTTCACTTTTTTTCCCATTTGCGCGGGGTCCGGGTACATCGCTGGTGCGTAAGTATAAGACATCGCAAAAAACCGCGGTTATGTTCAACGCCGGTTAAGGTTCAATCGCCGTGCCTTCGCGGGGTGCAGGCTGAACTTGGCTCGTTTCGGATTATCATAGTTGGGTGAAATCCTTCGTCCAGCTATTGGCGCTGCTGTTATGCGCGCTGCCGGTTGCGCTCGGTCAAGGCCTGCCTGACCTTGGCGATGTGTCGCAAAGCGAGATGTCGCCCCAGACCGAACGCCGGCTCGGCGAGAGCATCATGCGCGAGATCCGCGCCGATCCGAGCTATTCGGACGACGCCGAAGTAACCGATTACCTGAGCACGCTGGGCTATAAGCTGGTTGCAGCGAGCGCGGATTCCCGCCAGCAGTTCAATTTCTTTCTGATCAAAGATCCACAGGTCAACGCGTTCGCGCTGCCGGGTGGCTTTGTGGGCATCAACTCGGGGCTGATGCTCACGGCGCAAAGCGAGTCCGAACTTGCCGGCGTGGTGTCGCATGAAATTGCGCACGTTACCCAACGCCATATGTCACGCATGCTCGCCCAGCAGAAGCAGTCGGCGATAACATCGATTGCAGCGCTCGCGGTGGCCGTGCTCGCGGCGCGTGCAAATCCGGACCTCGGGCAGGCGGCCATCGCCGCGGCCAGTGCAAGCTCCGTTCAATCGTCGCTCAACTACACCCGGGATCATGAGCGGGAGGCTGATCGAGTCGGCTTCCAGGTGCTCGAAAAAGCGGGCTTCGACGCGCATGCAATGGCGCTCTTTTTCGAGCGCATGCAGCGTGCGACTCGATTTTACGAGTCGAACGCGCCCGCCTATCTGCGCACCCACCCGATGACATACGAGCGTATCGCCGATATGCAGAACCGTGCGCAGCACCTCGCTTATAGGCAGGTACCGGACAGCCTGGATTTTCAACTGATGCGCGCGAAGCTCAAAGCGGGGCAGGAAACGCCGCAGGAAGCATTGATTTTTTTCGAAGAAAGTCTGGGCGAGCGCAAATATTTGAGCGAAGCCGCGAGCCGCTACGGGCTAATATCCGCCCTCATCCGGACTAAAGCGTATGCACGCGCCGGTCGCGAACTCGCAACATTGCGTAAAGCGTTGCCCGATAATTCAGCGGTCGAGGCGCTCGCGGGACGTTACTATGTTGCGAGCGGCGACGTGAGCGCAGCGATGCAGACTTACCGCGACGCGCTCAAAAACCACTCGGGCTATCGTACTTTGGTTTACGACTATGCGGAACTGTTGCTGGTAAACCAGCAAGCGGGCGAAGCGCTCAAATTGATTGAAAGCCGGCTTCAATACTCGGTGTCCGATTACCAAATGTATCAAATGCAGGCGAAATGCTACGCGGCGCTTGGCAAGCGCCTTTCACAGCATCGCGCCTCCGCTGAAGCGTATTACAGGATGGGCAATGTGCGCGCCGCGATCGATCAGTTGGTGCTGGCCCAAAAAAGCGGCGATGGGGATTTCTATCAACAATCGAGTGTCGATGCGCGGTTGCGTGAACTTCGCGTGCAGGACGACGAGGCGCGTCGCGAAAATCGCAAGTAGCCGGTGCCGTCAGCTGCATACATGAACCGGCGCCGGTCAGCTAAGCTGACAGAAGCGGTTTGAACATTGTGTAGATGAGCCCGACCGTGCCGCATGCTGCGATGACCGGAACGATGCCGGTTTTAAATCGAAACAATGCGATGAATGCAGCTACACCCAGCAGCGCGGCCAACCACTCAAAACTTCCGCTAAAACTTTGCGGCCATAGCACGTGATACGCAAAAAACACCGCCAGATTCAGAATGACCCCGACTACTGCGGCGGTGATGCCGGTGAGCGGCGCGGTGATTTTGAGATTGCCATGGGTCGTTTCGATCAGAGGACCGCCTAAGAAAATAAAGATAAAGCTGGGCAGAAAAGTGAAATAGGTGACGACCACGGCAGCCAGGGTCGCGCCAAGGAACAGGTTATGCGGTCCAAGGATTTCCTTGGTCCACCCACCGACGAAGCCGACGAACGTCAAGACCATGATGAGCGGGCCCGGCGTGGTTTCGCCGAGCGCGAGTCCATCGATCATCTGGGTCGCGGTCAGCCACTGAAACTGCTCGACGCCACCCTGATAAACGTATGGCAATACCGCGTAGGCGCCGCCAAACGTGAGCAACGCGGCCTTGGTGAAAAACCAGCCCATCTGCGTCAGCGTCGCGTCCCAGCCATAGCGCGTGTAAAGCAGCGCCATGGCGCTGCACCACAGCACGGCAGCAGATGCGCACACACGCCCGACACGTGTCCACGAGAACATGGCATGCGGCGGTGTTGGCGTGCTGTCGTCGATGATCGCGGGGCCATAGCTCGTGTCCGCTGCCGCATGTCCGCCACCCGTTGCAAATTTTTCCGGCGCATAACGCCCGCCCAGATAGCCGACGATGCCTGCCGCAAGCACGATATAAGGAAAAGGCAGCTTCAACGCAAAGATCGCAACGAAGGCGATCGCCGCAATCGACCATAGCACTGCATTTTTTAAAGCACGCGAACCGATGCGATACGCGGCAAATACTACAATCGCGGTCACTGCCGGTTTGATGCCATAGAGAAACCCGGCTACCGCAGGCACCTGGCCATAGGCCATGTAAATCCATGACAGGCCAATCAGGATCACGAGTGAAGGCAGCACGAATAAAACGCCGGCGACGATGCCGCCGCGCGTCTTGTGCATCATCCAGCCGATATAAGTTGCGAGTTGCGTTGCTTCCGGCCCCGGCAGCACCATGCAGTAATTGAGCGCATGTAAAAAGCGCCGCTCGGAAATCCAGCGCTTATTCTCCACGAGGTCCTGATGCATGATTGCGATCTGACCGGTTGGCCCGCCGAAACTGATGAACCCCAACTTGAGCCAGTACCAAAACGCCTCGGTGAAGCTGACGGGTGACGGCGGCGCGCACGCCGACTTGCGCGTATTTTTCATTTTCATTTCTCCCTGTTCCGAGATTAGCGCATGCACGTAGAGCGCAGCGATCAGACTGCAACTTGACGCTACCGAGCGCATGAGGCCGCAGTGAGCGAAAGTTTCATGGGCCGATGTGAAGCTGATTAGCGCAAATTTCCTCCATTATGGTATTGTATTTGCTTACTAATCCATATTGCCCGCCACCGCAGCCTTAGCGTTTTGGCAACGAGATGACAATGAAAAAAATCGGCAAATACGAAATCATTCGCGAGTTGGGCAAGGGTGCGACCAGCATCGTTTACGAAGCGCTCGATCCTTTCGTTAATCGCCACGTCGCGATGAAAGTGGTCATGCAGGAGGTCTTGGGGGACAAGGAGCACGGCCGGCGTTATCGCAAACTGTTTGTGACCGAGGCGTCGCTCGCCGGCAAGCTGTCGCATCCGCATATCGTGAGTATTTACGATGCAGTCGCCGACGATGAGGCGAGCTACATCGTCATGGAATATGTCAATGGCACGACGCTTGAGCCGTACTCGCGCACCGACAACCTGCTGCCGATCAACAAGGTGATCGAGATCGTTTTCAAATGCACCAAAGCGCTCGATTACGCGGCGAAACACGGCGTCATACATCGCGACATCAAGCCCGCCAATATCATGCTGTCGGGCGAAAACGATATCAAGATTACCGACTTTGGCGCCGCGCAGACGACAGCTACGGAAACGACCCAGATCACGGGCATTGGTTCGCCCGCGTATATGTCGCCGGAGCAAGTCAAAGAAGGGCAGTTGACGCATCAAACGGATATCTTTTCTCTCGGTGTCGTGCTGTACCAGATGCTGACCGGCAAGCTGCCATTCCAGGCCAACAACAATTACAGCATGATCTATCAGATCATCAATGCCGACGCACCGGCACCCAGTGCAATCCGGCCAGAAGTGCCGCCGCAGCTTGACGCCATCGTGAAGCGCGCGCTGCAGAAAAACACGGCTGAGCGCTATCAGTCGTGGGAGGAAATCTCCCACGAACTCGTCGCGGTGTTCGGCAATCTGCAGAAGCCGGAAAAAAACATTCCCGACAGCGAGAAATTCAACGCATTGCGCAAACTCATTTTCTTCAAAAACTTTGCCGACGTCGAATTGTGGGAAGTGCTGCGCGTGACCACCTGGGGGAAATTCGGTCCCGGGCAGGTGCTGATCAAGGAAGGGGATGTCGGCAAATCATTTTTTATACTTGCCGCCGGTGAAGTCAAGATCAGTAAGCAGGGCAAACTCCTGAACGTGCTGCGCGCGGGCGATTGCTTCGGCGAAATGGCTTACCTTGGGAAAAAGCAGTTTCAGCGCACGGCCAGCGTGACGGCTGCCACCGACATCACCGTGATAGAGATCAAAGCCGAAGCGCTCGCGCAGTCGTCCGAATTGTGCCGCCACAACTTCAACGGCGCATTTCTCGAGATCCTCGTCGACCGCCTGTCGATGGCCAATACACGTCTTTCTCAGTTGCTCGCCGATAAAAATATCAGCGTCTTTTAACGAGGCGCCGCGTATTTCGCCGCGTTTTCGTTTCATCGGTGAAGCCGCCAGTTTCCCGGCCCATGCAACGCCTTGCACGAAGCGCACGGCGGCCTTATATTAGGCTCCGATAAAAGACGCCAGCCTGGAGCGAGAATGAATTTCGACAAAGAACTCGATGCACGCGGATTGAATTGTCCGCTGCCGATATTGCGTACCAAAAAATCGCTTAACGACATGATCTCCGGCCAGGTGCTGCGCGTGGTCGCCACAGACCCCGGCGCGGTTAGAGACTTTCAGGCGTTTGCGAAGCAAACCGGCAACGAATTGCTGGCGGCGGAGACCGCGACCAACGAGTTCATTTTTTTCATGAAAAAGAAGTAGCGGCGCCGCACATGCATCAGCCTGCGTTGATCAGGCACTGCGGTGTAAAAATCGCCGCGCTGATCATGCTGCTTGCGCTGCCGGGCGCGCACGCTAAGACGCCGGACGGCTGGCCGTTTGTCGAATATAACGAAGCGGTTCGTATCGCCAAGCGCACGCATAAGCCGCTATTCGTTTATTTCGGCTTTCCGACCTGCCCGTATTGCGAGATCGCCAACAAGAACACTTTTTCGTTCGATGTTTTACGCAAACGGTATACCGAGCATTATGTGCTCGCCTATTTCGATATTCGCGGCAATCCCGCCGACGTAATGACGCTGCCTGCCGGCGAAAAGCTCACGCGCGCCGACGCGATCAAGCGCCTGCGCTCGTCGCCGGTTCCGGCGTGGATGTTCGTCTCCCCGGAAGGTAAGGAAATTTTGATGCGGCGCGGCTCGCGCACGCCGGTCGAGGCGTTCATACAGTTCGATCAATACGTAACGAGCAACGCTTATCAAAGCGGGTCATTCGAAAATTTTCTGGCGCAGCGCGGAATGCAAGAGGCAAAACCGCCGGAATAGGCGTTATTTCAACGGGTGAATCACGGTGCACGCATGCCTCGACAGGCCGCCGCTGATGGGCTGAAGCAAATGACCGAAATGTGGCGAGTCATCAATACAGGTTTGCGCGCAGCCGCAGCAACAGTCCGCAGCCAGGGCGCTGCGTGCTGATGTTCTCTATGATCGTGTGCGTCATCGCATCAAACAGGTCTGGCTCACGCGCGGCTCAAATAACTTAGAAACCACGGCAACCATCGGTCTCGATGCGGCCTTGAGCGATACCGCAGTTGACCGCCTCGAACGCAATGTGCGCGGATTTCTTTCGGTGCGGGACGGTAACGTCCCTGCATAGGCGGCTGGCGATTTTATTTCGGTGCCGCGGCACGCGTTGCAACTGCCGCTGGTCGGCGGCTATCCCGCAAAGCCGAGCAGCTGACGCGCGGCTAAAACTGCGCGCCGCACGCCGCGCCATAGTTTGGGCAGCACCCAAATCGTCATCACCAGAATCAGCCCAAGAATAAAAAGAAGTGGTACGGGGTGCGAAAATGCGAACCACACCATGCCCGCCACGAGCGTGTCTTCGGCCAGCGAAGCCGCCCAATTGCTGAAGGGTTCCGGCGAGGTATTGATAAGCACACGGCTGCCGGCTTTGGTCAGGTGCGCACCCGCCGCGAAAGTGCCGCCGAGCAGACCGGCGGCCAGCGCA
>JANXRI010000008.1 GCA_025353085.1 Betaproteobacteria bacterium | reverse complement strand
CGCGATTCGTGGGCGACACCGGCCGCGGGCTACAAGTCCTTGCATGAAAAGCAGCAAAAGGAACTCGTCAGTCTCGCGCTGACGGTGGGTGCGGCCTCGCGCGCGGATGGCACTCAGTAAGCATATACAGTCTGAACTGGAGCAAGCATGTTAGTTGAAGTCAAGGTGCCGCAACTCTCGGAATCCGTGGCCGAGGCGACGCTCGTGTCGTGGCACCGCAAAGTCGGCGAATACGTGAAGCGCGATGAGAACCTCGTCGATATCGAGACCGATAAAGTCGTGCTCGAAACGCCTGCGCCGGATTCGGGCGTGCTGATAAAAATCGCCAAGGGCGATGGCGGTACGGTAGTCGGCAAGGAAGTTATCGCGACGATAGACACCGAAGGAAAGCCGGCCGCGTCAGCCGCACCGCCAGCCGCTAATGCGCCCGCCGCCGCGTCTGCGCCACCGGCCGCCGTGGCGGTGATGCCCGCCGCGCAAAAGATTGCCGCCGAACACAAAATTGATGCGGGCAGTTTGAGCGGTAGTGGACGCGGCGGGCGTGTAACCAAAGGTGATGTGCTCGACGCCATGCAGAGTGCACCGGCGGCGGCTAAAGCTCCATCGACCGCGCCAGCGGCACCGCTGCTGCGCCCTGCAGCGCCGCCAGTTGATCTCGGCGTGCTCGGCGAGCGCCCGGAGCAGCGCGTACCGTTGTCGCGCCGGCGCGCGCGCATCGCCGAGCGACTCGTGCAATCGCAGTCGACCGCGGCAATCCTGACCACATTTAACGAAGTGAACATGCAGCCGGTAATGGAACTCCGCAGCCGTTACAAGGACAAATTCGAGAAGGCACACGGCGCGAAACTCGGCTTCATGTCGTTTTTCGTGAAGGCCGCGGTTACAGCGCTCAAACGCTATCCCATCGTTAACGCATCGATCGATGGCAACGACATTGTTTACCACGGTTATTTTGACATTGGCATCGCGGTCGGCAGCCCGCGCGGACTCGTCGTGCCGATTATCCGCGACGCCGACCAGATGTCGCTCGCTGATATCGAAAAACAAATCGCCGATTTCGGCAGCCGCGCGCAGGACGGCAAGCTGACGATGGAAGAACTCACCGGCGGTACGTTTTCGATATCGAATGGCGGCGTCTTCGGTTCGATGCTGTCGACACCTATCATCAATCCGCCGCAAAGCGCGATCCTCGGCGTGCATGCGACCAAGGAACGAGCGGTGGTCGAAAATGGCCAGATCGTCGTCCGGCCGATGAACTATCTCGCCATGTCGTACGATCATCGCATCATCGACGGCCGGGAGGCGGTGCTGGCGCTGGTCGCGATGAAGGAAGCGCTGGAAGATCCGGCGCGCATGCTGCTGGATATATAAACGTCCGCCACAAAGGCGCAAAGGCGCAAAGGCGCAAAGGCGCAAAGAAAACGCAAGGAATGTCAGTAATTATCATTTGCGCACCCTTAGCGCCTTTGCGGTTGTTTTTTTAGAGTGAGTCATGTCCAAATCATTTGACGTGGTAGTGATCGGCGGCGGCCCCGGCGGCTACATTGCGGCGATCCGCGCCGCACAACTCGGGCTTAAAACCGCGTGCATCGATGAAGCGGCAAGGCCCGATGGCAGACCCGCGCTCGGCGGCACTTGCACCAATGTCGGCTGCATTCCCTCCAAAGCTTTACTGCAGTCCTCGGAAAATTACGAGCATGCCGGCCATCAATTTGCCGAGCACGGTATTCAGGTAAAAGGCCTGAGCGTCGACGTCGCAAAAATGCTCGCTCGCAAAGACAAGGTCGTCGAGCAGAACAACGACGGCATCACGTTTTTGTTCCGGAAAAACAAGGTCGATTTTTTTCACGGCCGCGGCAGCTTCACGGGTTCGTCAAAAACGGCGGGCGCGGACGGCATCGAGATCGCGGTCGCCGGCAAGTCGGCCGAGTCTTTGCTGGCGAAACACGTGATCATCGCGACGGGTTCAAATCCGCGCGCGCTGCCGGGCGCCGACTTCGATGAAAAGTCGATTCTCTCCAATACCGGCGCGTTGGCGATTACCGAAGTGCCCAAGCGTCTTGGCGTGATCGGCGCCGGCGTGATCGGGCTCGAAATGGGCAGTGTCTGGCGGCGGTTGGGCGCCGAGGTGACGATCCTCGAGGCATTGCCCGTGTTTCTTGGCGCAGTTGACGAACAGATCGCGAAGGAAGCCGCCAGGGTATTCGCAAAGCAGGGCCTCGCGATTCACACCGGCGTCAAAATCACCCGGGTCACGAACAAGCAGACGATCACCGTCGAATACACCGACAGCGCGGGCGTCGCGCAAAGTGCGACCTTTGATAAATTGATCGTGTCGATCGGACGCGTGCCGAACACGGCGGGGTTGGATGCCGCGGCGATCGGCGTCAAGCTCGACGAGCGCGGATTCGTCGCCGTCGACGAGCAGTGCCGCACCAACATCGCGAACGTGTGGGCCATCGGCGACGTGGTGCGCGGGCCGATGCTTGCGCACAAGGCCGAAGAAGAAGGCGTCGCGGTCGCCGAGCGCATTGCCGGCCGTTATGGCCATGTCGACTTCAACACCGTGCCGTGGGTGATTTATACTTCACCGGAAATTTCGTGGGTCGGCCAGACCGAGCAGCAGTTGAAAGCAGCGGGCATCGAGTATCGTGCCGGCGTTTTTCCGTTCATGGCGAACGGCCGGGCGCGCGCGCTCGGCGACACCACCGGCATGGTCAAAATGCTCGCTGATGCCAAAACCGATCGCATCCTGGGCGTGCACATCATCGGCCCGATGGCTTCAGAACTGATCGCTGAAGCGGTCGTTGCGATGGAGTTCGGCGCCTCCTCGGAGGACATTGCGTTGATTTGCCATGCGCATCCGTCGTTGTCGGAAGCCATGAAGGAAGCCGCCCTCGCTGTTGATAAACGCACGTTGAATTTCTGACGCGGGGTCACGGATTGTGTCAGCGCATTGCGCGTCATCAAGTCAGGCGCTTTAAGTGAACGATGACACGCGCGCCGCGGCTGCGAATCGCTACGGCCATTTCGCTCTGCCGCACGATAGCGCCGATATTGCCGGCTGGGTGCGGCAGCATGGCCACGAGCATGGTTTCGAACTCGATGCGTCGCAGCTCTCGGCACTCGAAGTCCTGCAGGGCGTTTACGAAGAGCTGATCGCGCTCGAGCGGCTCGACGCGTCGCTCATCCGGCGGCTCGCGCGCAGGCAGACCGTGCAGGGCGCATATCTGTGGGGTGGCGTGGGGCGCGGCAAAAGCTTTCTGATGGACAGCTTCTACAACTGCGCGCCGGTCGCGCGCAAAAAGCGCATACACTTTCACCGCTTCATGCAGGAAATCCATCGCGCGCTCCATCAGCATCAGGGCAAGGAAGATCCGCTCGCCATCATCGCGCGCGACGTGGCCAGGGAAACACGCCTGCTATGCCTCGATGAATTTCATATCACCGATATCACCGATGCGATGCTGATGCGCCGGCTGCTCGAAGGACTGTTCGAACACGGCGTCGTACTCGTGACTACCTCGAATCAACATCCCGATCAGCTTTACAAAGACGGACTGCAGCGCAGTCAGTTCATGCCGGCAATTGATCTGATCAAGCGTAACCTCCACGTGGTCAACGTCGATGGCGGTACTGATTACCGGTTGCGCGAACTCGAGCGCGCAGGCGTCTATCACGTTGGGCCGGCGGCCGATGCACGCCTCGAACAGGCGTTCATCGCCATCGCGCGCCATGAATCGACCGACACGTCGGCGCTTGAAATCGAAGGCCGTATCATTCAGGCGCGGCGGAATGCGCGCGGCGTTGCATGGTTCTATTTTCGCGAACTGTGCGATGGCCCGCGCGGCAAGGCCGACTACATCGAACTCGCGCGTCGCTATCATACGATGGTGCTGTCGGACATCCCGCAGTTCAAGATCGACGAAGCCGATATCGTGCGCCGCTTCACCTGGCTCGTCGACGAGTTCTACGACCGGCGCGTCAAACTGATCGTGTCAGCCGCAGCACCTCCGGCCGAACTCTATGCATGGGCTGAAGGCGGCGACCAGTTCGAGCGCACCATCAGCCGGCTGATCGAGATGCAAACGCGCGATTACCTGAGCGAGCCGCACTTGCCGTAGCATTGTCTTCAAGGAGGAGCGCACATGGAAAAATTCAACGCGTACCGCATTTTCGACGAAAACGGCAAGACTCAAGGGCGCTTGGTAGAGATGACGCTCGACGAACTTGATCGGGGAGAAGTCGTCATCCAGGTCGCTTATTCAAGCGTCAACTTTAAGGATGCATTAGCAGGCACCGGCGCTGCCAAAATCGTACGCCGTTATCCATGCGTCGGCGGCATCG
>JANXRI010000445.1 GCA_025353085.1 Betaproteobacteria bacterium | reverse complement strand
CCCATGCCGAAATTGCGCCCGGTCACGATGATGTCGCCGCGCTTTGCTCGTGTGTGAAAACCCGGATCGGTTTCTTCGAACAAATAGGGGACTAGATTTTGCGGATCCATTTCGCGCGCCACGATAAGCCGGTTCGGAATTACGCCTCCGGGATGCGGCACATCTGGCCCCAGCTTGTAACAGCGGCCTTTAAGCTGCCAATTGAACGCGCTCATGCGAGGTCTTTCGCGATTGCACTGTAGCGGATGGACATTAGATGCCGATTGAAGGCAGGCAAAATTTTAAACCAATGCTTAGCCGCCGTTAAACGACCGGATATTCAGCAAAGAGCATGAATTGCATTGCCAACGTCTTGTTTCTGGTTGATTATCCATTTTAGACGCTATTGCTGGCGCAGGAAAATCGAAGTTGCGGCGTCTTCGGGGAAGCCATGGCCAGAATCGTTGTTTTCAACCAGAAAGGCGGCGTCGGCAAAACGACGACCACCCTCAATCTGATCGCGCTGCTTGCGCGCCGCGGCCGCGCGCCGCTCGGCATTGACCTCGACCCGCAGGCGCACCTTTCAGCCATCAGCGGCGCCAGCACAAGCGACTGGCGCGAAAGTTTGTATGCGTTCTATCAAGACAATAAACCGCTGACGGAACTCCTCCGCCAAACGAACACCGGCTGGCCGATCATTCCATCGCATCTTGATCTGTCAAAAGTCGACACCCAATTCGGCAAGGGGCCGCAGGCGCTCAACCGGCTGCATGCGGGTATCATCCGGGAAAACCTGAATACCGAGCGGCCGATCCTGATGGATGCGTGTCCTATGCTGGGTGTGCTCGCGTTGAACGGAATTTTTGCATGCGACCGGGTGCTGATCCCAATTTCCGCCGACTACCTCGCGATCAATGGCGCATTGCAGGTCGATAAAACCTTGCGCGCGCTCGAACGGGTATTGAAGACGCCGCCGATGAAGCGTTTTGTGCTCACGCGTTTCGACGGGCGGCGCAAGATGTCGTGGGACATCGAGCTCAAGTTGCGTGAGCACTTCGGCGCGGAAATGTGCGAAACGCGCATCGCGGAGAACGTCAGCATCGCGGAAAGCCCGGCCGAGTCGCGCGATGTCTTTGCGCACGCGCCGGGCAGCCGGGGCGCCGCCGACTATACGGCTCTGCTCGACGAACTGACCGCCGTCGGCTTCGTCAATTAAAGTTTTTCAGGCGGCTTGCGCCCGCCTTCCTTGCCGATCAGGTTGATGACGCTTTCCAGGTCGAGGCTTTCATCTTTGAACGTCGGACGCAGCTCCGCGCAGTCGATGATTTGGCAGCGCTGATAAATCTGGCCGACTTTTAGCTCGGCTTCGGCGCGATCGCGCGCGGCGATCTGCAGGTTGTCGACCACCATGCCGCCGCGCGTCTTAAGCTTGACTGCGTATTTGATCATTGAGCCGCACCCCCGCGCTTATCGTCAGGCGATTATCACACGACCGCGGCTGGCGCCGCCGCAGATCACGGCTCAGACTTTAAATTCTCTTTGTAGCGCTTGAAATTGGCGACGTAGTGATCGGCGATCCGGTTGATGCGGGCGATTTCCTCGGGTGACAGTTGCCGCACGACCTTGCCGGGCGAGCCGAGCACCATGGAGCCATCGGGAATCGTTTTGCCTTCGGCGATCAGCGTATTCGCGCCGATCAAACAATTCTTGCCGATGACGGTGCCATTGAGAATGACGCTTTTGATGCCGATCAGGCTGCCGTCGCCGACCGTGCAACCGTGCAGCATCACCATATGACCGATGCTCACGTTCTTGCCGAGCGTCAGCGGGAATCCGGGATCGGCGTGCAGCACGGAGCCGTCCTGCACTTGTGAATTCTCACCGATGGTAATCACATCGTTGTCGGCGCGTATGACGACGTTGAACCAGACGCTCGCATTGTTTTCGAGCACGACCGAGCCGATCACCGTTGCGTTCGGCGCGATCCAGTAATCGCCTCTGGTGACGAGCTTGCGTTCAGCGAGCGAATATTTCATATCGATCTGCCCAGGCAGGGTTATCAGGACAGCGGCGATTATATCGCGGCCGTTGCAGATCTCAGCGTGCGACCCAATAAAAACGGAGGCCGCAGCCTCCGTTTTATGAGCTGAAAGAATTACAACAACGGCACGATCAGCAGCGCCACGATGTTGATAATCTTGATCAGCGGATTCACGGCAGGGCCGGCGGTGTCCTTGTAAGGGTCGCCGACGGTGTCGCCGGTGACGGCCGCTTTATGCGCATCCGAACCTTTGCCGCCATGGTTGCCTTCCTCGATGTACTTCTTGGCGTTGTCCCACGCGCCGCCGCCGGTGCACATCGAAATGGCGACAAAAAGGCCGGTAACAATTGTGCCCATCAGCATGCCGCCGACCGCCATGCGCGCGCCATCTGCGCCCATCGCGAAACCCATCACCAGCGCGAGCACGACCGGTGTTAACACGGGCAGCAGCGACGGAATCATCATTTCCTTGATCGCGGCCGCGGTCAACAAGTCGACTGCGCGCGAGTAGTCAGGTTTGGCCGTGCCTTCCATGATGCCTTTGATTTCCTTAAACTGCCGGCGCACTTCGACGACCACCGATCCAGCGGCGCGGCCGACGGCTTCCATCGCCATCGACGCAAACAGGAACGGAATAAGGCCGCCGATAAAGAGGCCGATAATCACGGCCGGCTCGGACAAGCTGAATGCAACGGATTTGTTGGCGGCATCGAGCGCATGCGTGAAGTCCGCAAACAGCACCAGCGCGGCGAGGCCGGCGGACCCGATCGCATAACCCTTGGTCACCGCTTTGGTGGTATTGCCAACCGCATCGAGCGGGTCGGTAATTGCGCGCACCGATTCCGGCATTTTCGCCATTTCTGCAATGCCACCGGCGTTGTCGGTGATCGGGCCGTAAGCGTCGAGTGCGACGATAATGCCGGCCATCGACAGCATCGAGGTGGCGGCGATCGCTATGCCGTAGAGACCGGCGAGCGTGAACGAAGCCCAGATCGCGACGCATACGAACAGCACCGGGTAGGCGGTTGACTTCATTGAAACCGCGATGCCGGCGATGATGTTGGTCGCATGGCCCGTGGTCGAGGCTTGTGCAACATAGCGCACCGGGCCGTATTCGGTGCCCGTGTAGTATTCGGTGATCCACACCAGCAGCCCGGTCAGCACGAGGCCGACGACAGCCGCCCCGTACAACTTCATGACCGACAACTCCGGATATTGCGTGCCGATGTCGCCCATCATGTACGCGGTGATCGGATAGAACGCGATCAGTGCCAGCACGCCGGCCACGATCAGGCCTTTGTAAAGCGCGGTCATAATTTTCTGGCCCGGCGTCGCCTTGACGAACAGGCAGCCGATGATCGACGCGATGATCGAGAAGCCGCCGAGCACGAGCGGATAAACGACCGCATTAATGGCGTAATTCTTGAGAATCAGCGAACCGAGGATCATCGTCGCGATAATGGTCACCGCGTAAGTTTCGAACAAGTCCGCGGCCATGCCGGCGCAGTCGCCGACGTTATCACCGACGTTGTCGGCTATCACCGCGGGATTGCGCGGATCGTCTTCCGGAATGCCGGCCTCGACTTTGCCGACCAGATCGGCGCCGACGTCCGCACCCTTGGTGAAGATGCCGCCGCCCAGACGGGCGAAGATCGAAATCAGCGAGCCGCCAAAGCCGAAGCCGATCATCGGCTTGAGCGCTTCACTCAATGGCGTCGACGGGTTCACCGCGTTGCCGGTCAGGTACCAATATAAACCGGCGACGCCGAAGAGGCCCAGGCCCACGACCAGCATGCCCGTGATCGCGCCGCCGCGGAACGCAACCTGGAGCGCTTCATTGAGGCCGGTACGCGCCGCTTCTGCGGTGCGCACATTGGCGCGGACCGACACGTTCATGCCGATGAAGCCTGACAGCCCCGATAGAACTGCGCCGATCAAAAAAGCTATCGCCGTCGTCCAGCCGAGCGCCGGAATCAGGCCAACGATCACGAATAGAACGACGCCGACGACCGCTATGGTCGTGTACTGGCGTTTCAAATACGCTTGCGCGCCTTGCTGGATCGCCGCCGCAATTTCACGCATGCGGTCATTGCCGCTCGGCAACGACAATATCCAGTTACGCGAAATGATGCCGTATAACACCGCGCCGACCGCGCATACCAACGAAAAAATCAACCCAGCCTGAACTGCTTGCATGAACGCCTCCGGAGAACGATTACGATTCGATCATTGATGTCCGACCGAAATCGGAAAAGCCGCGATTCTACCTGATTCGGCGTTTCGCATCGAGAGCCGGGCGGTGCAAAAACGGGTCAACCGCTTCAAAATTGTGCGCGCCATTCAGATAGCGCGCACGGGAGGGCGCATTCTGGCACGCGATTCGAAGCGAATCAGCCGGTTAAATTCGCATCGTGCAGCGCAGCCAAATTCATTTCGATGGCGAGCGGGACCAGGCTCATGCCAACGTTATATTGCGAATCCGGTTTTCAGTTTCTTCGGTACCGCGACGTTTTTCAACTTCACATAATCCGGCAGGCCGTTCTTGAACGGCGGATAGTCCTCGCCCGCGATGAGCGGCGACAAGTACTGGCGGCATTTGTCGGTAATGTGAAAGCCGTCGGCGGTAATAAAATCGCGCGGCATCTTTTTTTCCTTGTTCGCGATGTCTTTGAGGTCGGCCGCCTCGATTGTCCATTTATACGGCTTGTTCGATTTACGCACGATCACCGGCATCACGGCGTTGCGCCCCTTAAGGGCCAACTCGACTGCTGCCTTGCCAACGGCATACGCCTGCAGCGCGTCCGTTTTCGAAGCGATATGGCGCGCCGCCCGCTGCAGATAATCGGCGACCGCCCAGTGGTACTTGTAGCCGAGCCTGTCTTTGACCAGGTTGGCGATTTGCGGCGCGACGCCGCCCAATTGGGCATGACCAAAGGCGTCCTTGAGGCCGGACTCAGCTAAAAATTTGCCGTCCGCGTTGCGAATGCCCTCCGACACCGCAATCGCGCAATAACCGTGTTGCTTGACCATCGCATCGACGCGCGGCAGGAATTTATCCGGATCGAAAGTGAGTTCCGGAAACAGCAGGATTTGCGGCGCATCGCCGGCTTTTTCCGCGGCGAGTCCGCATGCCGCGGTAATCCAGCCGGCATGCCGGCCCATTACTTCGAGCACAAATACTTTGGTCGAGGTGCGCGCCATCGACGCCACGTCGTAGCCCGCTTCACGGATGCTGGTCGCGACATATTTCGCCACCGAGCCGAAGCCCGGACAACAGTCGGTGACGGCCAGATCGTTATCGACGGTTTTCGGAATGCCGACGCAAATTACGGGATAGCCGAGCGCTCCGGAAATCTGCGAGACCTTATACGCGGTATCCGCAGAATCGTTGCCGCCATTGTAAAAAAAGTAGCCTATGTTATGCGCTCTGAAAACCTCGATCAGACGTTCGTATTGCGCGCGATTTTCCTCGAGGCCTTTCAATTTATAGCGGCACGAGCCGAATGCGCCCGCCGGCGTATGTCTGAGTGCGCGAATCGCGGCCGGTGCTTCTTTGGTAGTGTCGATCAGGTCTTCGGTCAACGCGCCGATGATGCCGTCACGGCCTGCGTATACCTTGCCGATTTTATCTTTGTGTTTGCGCGCGGTTTCAATGACGCCGCAGGCGGTCGCGTTGATGACTGCCGTGACGCCGCCCGATTGCGCGTAGAAAACGTTCATTTTTGCCATGATGGGGGAGTGCAACCTATGCCAAAAGGAAGTGGCGAATATTTTAACATTGGCGCGGTGTGCGCCTGGACGTTGCCGCGGTTGGCTCAGCTGCCGCCGTGCTGTTGCTGCCCCAACGCCGCAAACATCTTGTCGCGTATGTGCTCGATCGAGCCGCGGCCGTACAGATTCACGTATTTGGGGGCGCGCGGGTCGCGGCTTTCGGCCCACTTGAGATAATAGTTAACGAGGGGCTTGGTGACTTCGTGGTAGTTCGCGATGCGCCGCAGCACGGTAGTCTCATTGTCATCGGGACGCTGCACCAGCGGCTCGCCGGTCACGTCGTCCTTGCCTGGCACACGCGGCGGATTGAAATCGATGTGATAAGTGCGGCCCGACGCCGGATGAACCCGGCGCCCGCTCATGCGGCGCAGAATTTCGTTATCGCTCACTTCGATTTCGATCACGTAATCGATGTCGACGCCCGACCTGCGCAAGACCTCTGCCTGGGCGACCGTGCGCGGAAATCCATCGACGATGAAACCGCTCTTGCAATCGGGCTCCGCAATCCGCTTGTTGACCATATTGATCACTAGTTCATCCGGGACAAGATTGCCGCCGTCCATATATTTTTTCGCCTCTTTGCCGAGGGGCGTGGCCGCGTCGATTTCCGTGCGCAACATGGAGCCGGTGGATATTTGCGGGATACCGAAGCGCGCAATCAAAAACTGCGCTTGCGTGCCTTTGCCGGCGCCGGGTAAGCCGAGCAGGATGATGCGCATCATGATGATTTCAATTGATGCAATGCTGCGGCCTCTGTGAACCGCGTGATTGCAAACCCCCCGTTATTAGTGGGGGAATTATACCGGTACCCGCGTGCGGACAAAATGAAACGGGCCTTTGGCATCAGCGAGCGGCGTGCTCGAAAAATTGGCGCACGCGTTCGAGATCTGCCTGCGTATCGACGCCGGCGTGCGGCGCGTCAGGCGTAATCACCACGCTGATTTTGTAGCCGTGCCACAATGCGCGCAGTTGTTCCAAAACCTCGAATTGTTCGAGCGGGGCCGGCGCAAGCTCCGCATAGCTCGCAAGAAATGACGTGCGGTACGCGTAAAGGCCGATATGCCGGTACGTGGGTAGATCGCGTGGAATGCTTTCAATGCCGCGCGCAAACGCATCGCGTGCATACGGAATCGTCGCGCGGCTGAAATAAAGCGCATAACCGTGCTTGTCGAGAACCACTTTGACGATGTTCGGATTGGTGAAGTCGGCGGCCTCGGTAAGGGGCGAACACACCGTTGCGATAGCAGCGTCCGCATGCTTAGCCAGTTGTTCGGCTGCGGCGCGTATCAGGTCCGGCTCGATCAGCGGCTCGTCGCCCTGCACGTTCACGACGATCGCGTCCGGCGCGTAACCGCGTTGCGCCGCGACCTCGGCGATACGATCGGTGCCGGAGATATGATCGAGGCGCGTCATCGTGGCCGTGAAGCCGTGGCGCGCGACTGCATCGATGATTTCCTGATGATCGGTCGCGATGATGACTTCAGTGGCGCCGCTCGCGCGGGCGCGCTCGGCCACGTGGACTACCATTGGACGGCCGGCGATATCGGCCAGTATTTTTCCCGGCAGCCGCGTCGCTGCATGCCGCGCGGGAATGACGACGGTGAATTTGGTCATACTGGATTGAGGATCGAGCAACGAGGATTGAGGTTTCAACAAGGGAGAAAAACCGATTGAGTAACGCGGTTACCCAATCCTCGATCCTGCCGCCTTCACACTTCTTCTTCCGGCGCCAGTTTGCGTGCATCATCTTCGAGCATGACGGGGATGCCGTCCTTCACAGGGTAGGCGAGCCGGTCGGCCTTGCAGATAAGCTCCTGCCGCGATTTAAGATAGATCAGCGGGCCTTTGCAGATGGGACACACCAGAATATCGAGCAGTTTGGCATCCATTTAACTCTTTCCCAACCTCTGCAAAATAAAATCGCCGAGCGCCGGATCCATTGCGGCGTTCACGCGGAACGCCCACCAGCTATCGTGTTCGCGCGACAGCCGTTCGCATTTTACCGCATCCTTCTCCGTCATAATGACGACGGTTTGGGCGTCGAACGCACAATCGGCGGGCGTAAACGCGTGGTGATCCGGAAAAGCGCGTGCCGTGAACTTAATGCCAAGGTCATGCAAGCGGTTAAAAAACCTTTGGGGATTGCCGATCGCCGCGACTGCACGCACGTTAGACTCGCTGAAATGGTCCGGCCCTACGTCCTGATGCGGCGCGCGCAGCGCGTAAAAAGTTCTGCCATCGAGGCGCATATCGAACACGGGCACCCGGGAGGACAGCGTTTCGGCCGGAAACACGGCACCGCCGTTGATGATCAGTGCATCGACATCAGCTAAGCGCCTTATCGGTTCGCGCAAAGGTCCCGCGGGCAGCAGCATGCCGTTGCCGCAGCCGCGCTCGCCGTCGAGCACGACCAACTCGATGTCCCGCTTAAGCGCGTAATGCTGAAGACCATCGTCGCTGATGAGCACATCGCATGGTGAATGCGCGGCGAGCAGCGCCTGCGCGGCTGCAACCCGCGAGTTGCCGACCCACACCGGGCACTTGCAGCGGCGCGCAAGCAACACGGCTTCGTCGCCGACAATAGCAGGGTCGGAGTCGGCGGTGACAGCTCGTGGCTCGTGCGAGGTGCCGCCGTAGCCACGCGTAATAACTGCCGGATTAAAGCCGTGATCGCGCAACCAGCTCACAAGCCAAATTACGGACGGCGTCTTGCCCGTCCCGCCGACGTTGATGCTGCCAACCACGATGACGGGCACGCGCAAGCGCACGCTCGCGAACAGACCCGTGCGGTAGAGCAAACGGCGGAATGAGGCGAGTGCACCAAAGACGAGGCTTAGCGGCCACAACACGAGATGCAGCGGGGCGAGGCGGTACCAATAGGCTTCCAGCCAGTGCATGAACGGTAATGGGTAATGGGTGATGAGTGATGGGTGATGGGTAAAACAAAGCGTGCAATAGCACGCCCGGTATTCACGCACTACTCATCGCCCATCGCTCATCACTTTTTATTGGCCTGGGTGGTGAACGTGATGCGGCTGAAGCCGGCGATGCGCGCGGCTTCCATGATATTGATCACCGATTGATGGGTTGCCGCCGCATCGGCGCTAATGATGATGACCGGATCAGGCGTGCCGCCGGCGGCGCGCTTCAACTCTTCCGCGAAACTATCGGCGCTGCGAAACGGCACCGCGGATTTGTTGACGATGTATTTGCCCTGGCCGTCGACTGCCACGTTGATCTGGTTCGGTCGCTCTTCCGGCTTGTTCGCATCCGCAGTCGGCAAATTGATCTGCAGTTCCGCGAAACGCGAGTAAGTCGTCGTAACCATCAGGAAAATCAAGATGACGAGCAACACGTCGATCAACGGAATCAGGTTGATCTCGGGTTCTTCTCTTGGCGAGCCGACGCGGAAATTCACGATTGACCCGGCCTAGCTGGTGCGTTCGCCGTGCAGTATCTCGACCAGTTTTACCGCCTGGCTTTCCATTTCAACGATCAGCGAATCGACCCTGCTGCGGAAGAAGCGGTAAAAAATCATGCTCGGGATCGCTACGATCAGGCCCATCGCCGTGTTGTAGAGGGCGACTGAGATGCCGTGCGCAAGCACGATCGGATTGGTGCCTGAAGGCGCCTGCGAACCGAAAATCTCGATCATGCCGATGACCGTGCCTAACAGTCCGAGCAGCGGGCTGATCGATGCGATCGTGCCCAGCGTCGTCAGAAAGCGTTCAAGGTCATGCGCTACCGCCCGACCGGAGTCGTCGATCGCTTCTTTCATGACTTGCGGAGTGCTCTTAACGTTTTTGAGGCCGGCGGCAAACACCTGCCCAAGCGGCGAGCCGCTCGACAGACGCGCGAGGAGCATCGGATCTACGCCGTTCTGACGGTACTCCTGGACGACTTGCGGGAGCAGTTCGGGAGGGGTGACGACGCTGCTGCGCAACGACCATGCACGCTCCCCGATGATCGCAAGCGAAATGACGGAGGCCAACACCAGCGGCCATACCGGCCAACCCGCAGCTTCAATGAATGCAAACACTTTATAGTTCTCCAGAGTCCCTGATTTATTTGGCGTAACTTTATATGGGCGAGGTGTTTTCAGCAAGTGCAATCGCGTGCGCCGACAGCCCGATAAATGCGTTGTCGAAATTGATTTTGACTCGCGCGCGCGCTGCGAGTGACGCGCAGGAAAACGTGTACAAATTAGGCGCTGGAAACAGTATTTCGATCAGGGGTGTGCGTTTAAAAATTCGCAGCGCACCATGCCGGGCGAGCGAAAAAGTTGTCCACAATTGCTGTGGATAAGTATGTGCAAAGATTGTTTAAAGATGACCTAAGTGAGTTGCCTGTCACGATTTTTGCTGGCCTGCTCATTTTTTGAACGTATTGCATTTGTTTTTAAAATCAACCACTTAAAATAGTCCTCCCCGTGCATATGGAGATCGCGACGCGTCGCATTTAACGGTGCAACGATCACCCGCATTCGTGCGCACGCCCCAAGCGTCTTTGCGGTGGATGGAGCGCTGCCTTGAATGGGTTGATATTTTTTGTGAGTGCCGCAATGCGCGCGCGATCGCGCTGGTCCAACGCTAAAATCCTGACATGGACTTGCTATCGTCTCCGGAAAAATCCACGCGCGTGATCGGTGTCGCCGAGCTCAATCGCATCGCCAAGGATTTGATCGAACGCAACATGCCGCTCATGTGGGTCGCGGGCGAGATCTCGAACTTCACGCGCGCCGTTTCGGGCCACTGTTACTTTTCGCTTAAAGACGCGCAGGCCCAGGTGCGTTGCGTGATGTTCCGGCACAAAGCACAACTGCATGACTGGATGCCGCAAAACGGAATGCAGATTGAAATCCGCGCGGTGCCATCGTTTTATGAAGCGCGCGGCGAATTTCAACTCAACGTCGAAACCATGCGGCGCGCCGGGCTCGGCGCCCTGTATGCGGCTTACGAGCAGCTCAAAGCGAAGCTGCTGGCCGAAGGTTTATTTGCGGACGAAGCGAAGCAGGCGCTGCCGCGGTTTCCGCATTCCATCGGCATAATAACTTCAACCCAGGCAGCGGCGCTGCGCGATGTGCTGACTACGCTCAAGCGCCGCATGCCGTCGATTCCGATCATCATCTACCCGACGCCGGTGCAGGGCGCGGGCGCGGGCGCAAAAATAGCCGCGGCGCTCGCGACCGCGGATGCGCGTGCCGAATGCGATGTGCTCATCCTGTGCCGTGGTGGCGGCAGCATCGAGGACCTGTGGTGCTTCAATGAAGAAGTCGTCGCGCGTGCAATCTTCGCGTGCCGCTTGCCGGTGATTTGCGGCGTTGGACATGAAACTGATTTCACCATTGCGGATTTCGTGGCCGATGCGCGCGCACCAACCCCCACTGCCGCGGCGCAAATGGTTTGCCCCAACGGCGTCGATTTGCGCCAGGAAGCTGCGCATTTGTCGAAGCGATTGATGCGCGTAATGGAGCGCGCGCTCGAACGCCGCATGCAGCATGTTGACGGAATCGGGCGGCGCCTCCTGCATCCGGGCGAGCACATCGCCAATCAGTTGCGCGATCTCGCGCGATTGGCGAATCGTTTACAAGGGGCGTGGGCGCACGGCGCAGCCGATCGGCAGTGGCGTTTGCGCGACTTGTTGCAGCGGCTCCTCGCTCAGCGCCCCGATGTCAACGCGCTATTTATTCGCCAGCGGGTGCTCTCCCAACGGCTCACCGGCGCCGCCCACCACCGGGTCGACGCACTTTCGGCGCAGGTAAAAAGCATGGGCGCACATCTCGCTCACCTCAATCCGCATGCCGTGTTCGAGCGCGGCTATAGCATGGTCGAGACGGCTGACGGAAAAGTCGTGCGAGCGAGTAGCGAACTGCAGATCGACGAGGAAGTGAAGCTGACTTTTGCGCGCGGCTGGGCGCAGGCGCGGGTTAAGGACAAAGGCTGATTCAATTTGGCCGCAGATAACCGCGGATAAAATCTAAAACAGAGATAGCCACAGAGGATTTTTTTCAATACCGCCTTGAGGGACTAGTCCTATACCCAGATGCGGTGGCCGGATAACATGAGCGATCTAAAGATGGGCGACGCCACTCGACGAAGGGTTGTATTCAGTTTTGCCGCCGTGACGGCAGGCGGCCTGCTTTCATACGACACCACACAACAAGGAGGTTCAGCCA
>JANXRI010000286.1 GCA_025353085.1 Betaproteobacteria bacterium | reverse complement strand
AGCGTCGCCCTTTGCTCTTGCGTCAACACAAGTGCCGCTCGTTTGCTCTTTCCCGCCATGATCGCCTCCGTCAAGAGTTGCACAAAGATCATGGCCATTATAAACTATTGTGTAATTGTATTGATGGAACGAACTACTAGCTTAGAGGCCGTATTTGCCGATTGACTTTTGGTCACGACGATGCCGTGCGCGGCGTAATGCGTCGCATCGTCGAGCAAGCGCGCGAGCGGCACGCGGCCCGCCCATTGCCGCGCGCTGTAATCGAGCGCAAGTTGCCAGCCTGAGATTGTGCCTGCAACCGTGTTGGCCGCGAGCGGGCCACGCACCGGAATTGCAGTGAGCTTAAGCGCGCGATAAAAGTCGGCGGTAGCGCGGCCCGCGGCGCGGCCGCCGGCGTCTATCGTGGTCACGTCCTTGCCCGGTTCGTGAATCAGCCAGAAGCTGTCGCCGCCGATGCCGTTCATGTGCGGATACACGACCGAGATGGTCGCCGCCGCCGCCACCATGGCCTCGAGTGCGTTGCCGCCGTCGCGCAGTATTGCAAGCCCCGATTGAGCGGCCAGCGCGTGCGGTGCGACCACCATGCCGCGCGCGGCCCAGGACGAGTTGATGCTCATGTCCGTGTGAAAAACCTGACGCGCTTACTTTTCGGGCAACTTGCGCAGTTCAGGCAACACTTGCTGCGCGAAAAATTCGGCGCCGATTTTGGCGATGCGTTCTTCGCCGATTTTTTCGCGGATCGCGGCTTCCGACCCGGCGTTTTTCCACTCGGCATATTCGTCGGCCGGCGGTTTCATACCCATCGCCTCGACGAGCAGGTTCACGTAATTTACGACCTTGATGCCGTCGGTCGTGGCAAGCCCGCACAGCAGGCGCTGGCACGAGTGGAATGCGGTGACGAGCGTGTCGCTATCGTGCGCCCTGCATAATTCGGCGGACCGGCGCACGACGTCTTTCAAAGCGGCCGGCACGGCCGAGACTGCCGAACACATATGGCCGGGCGCTGAATAGTCGGTGACGACCAGCTCGAGACCTGGAATCAACCGCAATAGATCGGCGATCAGTGGATAGGCATCGACTTCATGAAAACCGCTGTGCTTATGCAGGACGACCCGGCGATCGAGCCGATGCGTAAGCAGCGGCACGAGTAGATGGCGGCGCGTATGCAATATTTCCGTGATGTGCGAGACGCCGAATTTGGCGGTGTTGACGCCGGTCATGAACGTGCCCGCATGGCGATGGCACGATGGACACCAGGTGACGACCGTGTCGCGGCCCGCCGCATTGAATTTTTCGACCGTGCGCGCCGCCATGCCGGCTGCCGCGGCGAGATTGCCGTCTTTCGACGTGCCGCAGCAGTACGCGGGACCACCCGCGGGATCCGAATCGATGCCGACGGCGCGCAAAAGCTCAATGGCGCTATGAATGATATCGCCATGACGCACGGCATTGCAGCCGTACCAGAATACGACGCGCTCGCGCATTGTTTCCATTAGCGCTGCCACGCCGCGAGTTCGGCGTCCGAAAACTGCAGCGCTGAAAATGCGTTGATGCGGCGGAAAAAATTGGGGTCGCGCTTGCCGTCGGGCAATAGCGCCGGACCGCCGGTCGAGCCGAGCGCCGTAATGCGCGAGAGCCGCATCATCAGCATCGGGTTCACATTTTCGGGACAGGCCGGGATGCAGCGCGCGGATTGCGTGCACACGCGCGTCCATTCGAGCGCCGCGGGCGTGCCGCCATCGCCGGCGAGAAGGCTGCGAATGCCCGCGACTACTTCGGGGCCGGTCTTGCCGTTCAACGCGGCGGAATATTCGGTCATCGGGCACGCGTCGAAACATTTGCCGCACGTCGTGCAATCGGCAAGCGTGCGCTCGATGTTGCGCTCGACATAAGCAATCAGTTGTTCGGTTTCGGATTCCATAGGTCGGCGCAGTGTCAATACAAAGCGGGAAGGAAATGTTAGCACAGCGCGTCTTGTCCTCGTGCCGGGCGCTACAATGCGCGCATGCAAAATATTCTCGAACGCGACACTATCGGCGCCTTCTGTCGCCACACGCACGTCGAAGTCGCGGGCGCGGCGATCGGTCCGCTCGCGGGCCTCCTGTGCGGCATCAAGGATCTTTACGATATCGCCGGGCACAAGACCGGTTTCGGCAGTCCCGACTGGATTGCGACGCATCCGCCGGCTTCAACCACCGCGCCGGTGGTGCAAAGGTTGCTCGGCGCGGGCGCGCACATCCTCGGCAAGACCCACACCGACGAGATGGCCTACAGTCTCAATGGCGAAAATCCGCATTACGGCACGCCGGTCAACGTCAATGCGCCGGGCCGTATCCCCGGCGGGTCGTCGAGTGGATCGGCGGCGGCGGTGGCGGCGGGCCTCGTCGATTTCGCTTTAGGCTCCGATACCGGCGGCTCGGTGCGCGCGCCCGCGAGCTTCTGTGGGCTTTACGGCCTGCGTCCGACGCACGGGCGCCTGCCGCTGGACGGCGCGTGCGCGCTCGCGGCGAGCTTCGACGTGGCCGGCTGGTTTGCGCGCGACGCGCAGGCGCTCGAGCGCGTGGGCCGGGTTTTATTGCAAGACGGAAAGCCTGCAGCTCAACCCGGCATATTGTTATATGCAGACGACGCGTTTGCGCTCGTCGACGCCGCGGTGAAGCCGGCGTTTGAGTCGGCGGTGGCGCGCGTGACTTCGTTATTGGGTACACCGCGCAACGTCACGGTGTCGAACGAAAGTCTGCCGCAATGGTTCCAGGTTTTTCGCAAGTTGCAGGGCGCGGAAGCGTGGGCCCAGCACGGCGTATGGATTCAACGCGTCAAACCGCAGTTCGGCCCCGGCGTGCGCGAACGTTTTGAATGGGCGGCGACGCTGACCGCCGACGAGATCGCCCCGCTCAAGACGCAACGCGAAGACATCACCGGGCGGATGGACGGCCTGCTGCGAGACAACGCGGTGCTCGTGCTGCCGACTGTCCACACGATCGCGCCGCCCGTCAAGACGCCGGTGGCGAATCTCGACGATTTTCGCAGCCGCGCAATGAGCCTCTTATGTATCGCCGGCCTCGCGCGCTTGCCGCAGATCAGTTTGCCGCTCGCGAAGTTCAATGGCTGCCCGCTCGGGCTGTCGCTCGTCGCGGCGCGCGGCAACGATACGATGTTGCTCGACCTCGCGCGCCAACTCAGCGGCTGACCGCGCGTTTTCACCATGGCGCCGGCGCTCATTTATATCCACGGCTTCAACAGTTCGCCTGCTTCTTCCAAGGCGAAAGTGTTGCACGAGCGGCTGGCTGCAGTGGGACGCGCGCAGGAATTCTTTGCGCCCGCATTGCCGCACTCGCCTGCCGCGGCCGCGAAAATGCTCGAGGCGATTGCACGGACGCGTCCGCAAGCTGTGCTGGTCGGCAGCTCGCTTGGTGGCTTTTATGCGACGTGGCTCGCCGAACGCTTCGCGTTGCACGCGGTGCTCGTCAATCCTGCCGTGCGGCCATACGAACTGCTGGCAGACCATGTCGGTCGCCAGAAAAATTTTCATAACGGCGAAGAGTACGATTTCACCGCGCAGCATGTGGACGAATTGCGCGCGCTGGAAGTCGATGCGATCAATCCTGCGCGTTACCTGCTGATGGTGGAAACCGGCGATGAGGCGCTCGACTACCGCCATGCGGTCGAAAAATACCGCGGCGCACGCCAACTCGTGATCGAAGGCGGCGATCACGGTTTCAGCGATTTCGCCGCGCATGTGGATGCCGTGCTCGAGTTTGCGGGCGTCAGCGATCCGCCGTAAGCGTTAGGCTATAATCCGCGCCTCGTTCCCTCGTCCAAATCCGCGCCCTGCGTGCGGCATTCCCTGTTCCCCGCATGAACGTTTTTTACGAAGAAGAAGGCACGTTCAAAGTCGGCGCCATTCTGGCTGACAACGACACGTCGCTGCAGGTTGAGGCGGCCCACGGCAAGCGCAGCAAGATCAAGGCGTCTTCGGTGCTGCTGCGTTTCGACCGGCCCGCGTTGCAGGCATTCACCGATGCGGCGCAACGCGTGGCCGCCGGCGTCGACGCCGATTTTTTGTGGGAATGCTGCGGCGCCGGTGAGTTTTCGTTCGAGACGCTAGGCCAGGAATATTTCGGCCATGCGCCGAGCGCGCTAGAGTCCGCCGGGCTCCTCTACAAGCTGCACGCAGCGCCGATGTATTTTTATAAAAAAGGCAGCGGGCGCTACAAAGCTGCCCCGGCCGACGCCTTGAAGGCGGCGCTCGCAAGCGTCGAAAAAAAGCGCCTGCGGGCCGAGCAAAAAAAACGGTGGGCCGACGAATTGGTCGCGGGCCGCTTGCCGCCCGAGTTTCAGCCGCTGATCTCGAAGCTGCTCTATGCGCCGGACAAGAATACGCTCGAATGGAAAGCGCTCGAAGCGGCGTGCGAGCAGTTGAAGCTGTCGCCGGCGCGTGTAATGGCCAATTGCGGCGCGCTCGCCACGCCGCACGATTATCATCTGAGCCGATTCCTATTTGAATATTTCCCGCGCGGCGCGGAATTCGCCGAAGTGCCGCCGGTCACGTTGCCGGCGACTCTGCCGCGTGCGAACGTGCGCGCGTTCAGCATCGACGACGAAACGACAACCGAGATCGATGACGCGTTTTCAGTGACGCCGCTGCCCAATGGCAATACCGAGGTCGGTATTCATATTGCGGTACCCGCGCTCGGCATCGCACTCGATTCGCCAATCGAAGCCATCGCGCGCGAGCGGCTGTCGACCGTGTATTTTCCCGGCCGGAAAATCACCATGCTGCCCGATGCTGCGATCAACGCATTCACGCTGGCGGCTGGCAGCGAGCGTTGTGCACTGTCGCTTTATGCCGAGGTCGGGCCGCTTGGCACCGTTGTAAGTAGCCGAAGCCGCTGCGAGCTCGTGCCGATCGCGGCGAATTTGCGCATCGGTGCGCTCGAGGCGGTGTTCAATCCCGACGCTCTGGCGGCGGGCCCGGTCGCGCACGAATTCGGCGCCGAGCTCACGTTCTTATGGCATTTCGCGCAGCACTTGCAAGTTGCGCGCGGCAAAGCCGACAGCGAAGGCGAAATTCAGCGCGTCGAATACAATTTTTACGTCGAGGGGGGGCAAGTGAGCATCGTCGAGCGCAAGCGTGGCTCGCCAGTCGACAAGGTCGTTTCCGAACTGATGATTTATGCGAACGCCGAATGGGGCGGCCAGCTTGCGCGCGCCGGTTATGTGGCAATTTATCGCGCCCAGAGCGGCGGCGTTGCTCGCATGACGACGGTGGCTTCACGCCACGATGGTCTGGGGGTGGCGCAGTACGCGTGGGCCAGTTCGCCGCTACGGCGTTATGTGGATCTTATCAATCAGCGCCAGTTGCTCGCTTTGTTTGCCGCGGAACCGGCGCCCTACCAGTCCGGCGATGAAAATATGCTCGCTGCGTTGCGCGAGTTTGAATTGGCCTACGACGCGTATGCGGAATTCCAGCGCAATATGGAACGCTACTGGTGCCTGCGCTGGATCGAGCAGGAAAATGCCGCCGTTCTTGCGGCGACCGTGCTACGCGATACGCTCGTGCGGTGCGACCGCTTGCCGTTGGTGTTGCGCGTGCCGTCGCTCACCGATGGGCGGCCCGGGGACAGCGTGCGGCTGGCGATTTCACGTATTGACCCATGGGAACTGACGCTGCACGCGGAAGTAGAAGCGCATCCGGTGGGCGCCTGCTAACATTTCTCGTGGGCGGCTGCGCCAGCTATAATTAACGTTAGAATGAGATTGCAAATACTTGTCATATAAGGTATTTTTACACGTCGTCGCTACTATTGCGTAGAATATGAAGCTATGAGCCTTACCAGCTCGACCCGATTTATGCCGATGGGGAGAAGCTTGATCCCACTGGATCTGCCGTTCGCGGCGAAACTTGCTACGTTCAAGCGCACGTTGCTTGAGATGGACGTCCTGTCCCGCTTTCAGTATGCCGTCGGCGCGTCGCTGGTGCTGCATGCCATCGTGTTGTTCGGCGTGACCTTCCGACCGCCCGATTTATCCAAGCTCGACAACGTCGCGCCGCCGCTCGAAGTGGTGCTCGTGAATTCGCGCTCGGCCACCCGCCCGGCGCAGGCGGACGCCCTCGCGCAACACAATCTCGATGGCGGCGGCAATACCGATCTCAACCGCCGCGCTTCGAGTCCGTTGCCGGTTACGCGTAGTGATAAAGAGACCACCGAGATCACGGTGGAGTCGCGCCGCGTCAAGCAGCTCGAAGTCGAAGCGCAAAAACTGCTCACGCAGGTTCAATCGCAGACCAAAGTGGATACTGCGGCGGCGCAGTCCGATCCCCAAGCCGAGCCGAAAATCGCGCCGACCACCGCCGACATCATGCGCAAGAGCCTCGAAATCGCGCGGCTCGAAGCACAGATTTCGAAAGACTGGGATGCGTACCAAAAGCGGCCGCGCCGGCGTTTTCTCGGTGCGCGCACGCAGGAATTTCGCTTTGCCCGTTATATCGAAGACTGGCGCCAGAAAATAGAGCGCGTGGGCACGCTCAATTATCCGGCAGCAGCGAAGGATCAAAAATTGTACGGCAGCCTGCAATTGACGGTTTCTATCAAATCCGACGGCACGGTCGATAACATCGAGGTCAATCGATCTTCCGGACAAAAAATTCTCGACGATGCCGCGCGGCGCATCGTGCAGCTTGCGGCGCCCTATGCGGCGTTCCCGGCCGACATCGCCAAAGATACCGATATTCTGAGCATCACCCGCACCTGGACGTTTACGCGCGCGGACCAGCTCTCGACGGAGTGACGATTACAATGGCGGGCTATGACTGACCGCTATGCTGTCGTGGGCAATCCTGTTGCCCACAGTCTCTCGCCAGAAATTCACTCCGCGTTCGCGCGTCAGACTGGCCAACAAATCGAATACGTAAAGCTGCCCGCACCGCTCGAAGCGTTCAGTTCGACGGTCGCGCAGTTCCGCGACGGGGGCGGCAAGGGCGTCAACGTGACCGTGCCGTTCAAATTCGACGCATTCAAATTTTGCGATCAGTTGACGCCGGCTGCAATCGACGCTCAGGCGGTCAACACGCTCGATTTTCGCGACGGCAAAATCGTCGGCTACAACACCGATGGCATCGGACTGGTGACCGACCTTGAGCGGAATCTGGAGTTTTCGATTCGCGGCAAGCGCGTGCTGATCATGGGCGCTGGCGGCGCGACCTGTGGCGTCATGCAACCGCTGATCAATGCGCATCCTGAATCTGTCGTGATCGCGAATCGCACGCTTGAAAAAGCGATGAGCCTGGTAGCGCGCTTTAAAAAGTCAGATATTAAATTGTCAGCCAAAGCCTATGACGTGCGCTCGGCCACTCAATTCGATCTCGTCATCAACGCGACGTCAGCGGGGTTGCGCGATGAAATGCCGCCATTGCCCGACCGTGTTTTTGCGGTCGGCGCGCTCGCGTACGAGATGGTGTACGGCAGGCAAACGCCGTTCATGGATTTTGCGCAAACGTGCGGCGTGCAGACCGCGGACGGTCATGGCATGCTGGTCGAGCAGGCGGCTGAGGCGTTTTGGATCTGGCGCGGCGTTCGGCCGGACACGCGCCTGGTGATCGCGCATCTGAAGGCACGCGATTGAGGAGCGAGATATTCATGCGTTTACTCAATCTACAATCGACAATCCTGATTCCTCCAATACTGCGATGAAGTCGCTTTTGCGCAGCATCGGTTATTGTTTGCTGCTCGGCATTGCCGCGCTGGCGCTCGTGCAGTTCTGGTTTTTAATTCACATCTGGTACTGGGTCGATCACGATCCCGGCACGACGGCGTTCATGCACGCGCGCCTCGACCGGATTCGCGACAAAACACCGGGCGCCGTGCTGCAACACCAGTGGGTACCGTATAACCGTATCGCGGTGAGCCTCAAACGCGCAATCATCTCGGCCGAGGACGCGAAATTTCTCGACCACGAGGGGTTCGACTGGGACGGCATCCAGAAAGCGTACGAAAAAAACCTCAAAAAAGGCAAGATCGTGTCAGGCGGTTCAACGATCAGTCAGCAACTCGCAAAAAATCTTTTCCTGTCGGGCGAACGCACCTGGTGGCGCAAAGCGCAGGAGGCGGTGATCACAGTGATGATCGAAACCGTCATGACGAAGCGTCGCATTCTCGAGATTTATCTCAATGTGATCGAATGGGGTAACGGCGTGTTCGGCGCGCAGGCCGCGGCGCGTTATCATTTCAACACCGCGGCGGCGAATCTTTCGGCTGAACAGTCAGCGCAGCTTGCGGCGATGGTGCCGAGTCCGCGGCGCTATGGGCGCGGCAGCGAAACACCGTACCTGCAAAAACGCAAAGACATTATTTTGTCGCGCATGAACTCGGCGGCCGTGCCGTGAGCGGGAATCGCACTCAGTCGACGATAAAAAGTTTGACGCCGGTCGCGGTAAACGAGCGGTGAGCTTCGGCATTGTCGGCAACCTGGTAACTCATGCCGGCCGTCAGGCGAAATTTGCGGCCATCGGCGAGCTCCGATTCGAATTCCCCCTCGAGCACCAGCACGACATGGCCTTTGCTGCACCAATGATCGGCAAGATAACCGGGTGAGTATTCGACCATGCGCGCGCGGATGCCGCCGAACTCGCGCGTGCGCCATACGGCGTTGCCGGTCGTTCCCGGATATTCGACCGGTTCTATTGTCGACCAATCGATCACGCCAAACGGTATGCCGGTAATTTGCATGAGCAACTCGATCAAAGAGAAGCCGCGATTCTAGCGCGGCCCGTTATTTTCTCACCCGCGATGCATAGCCCGCCACGACACGCGCCGACTTGACCACGGCAGGCGGCCGGAATAACCTCAATTGCTCATCACGTGCGACGAAAGCAGGTCGCGCCAGTCTGCAAGGAGATGTTTTGCATCAGTCTGATCCAGTGAGCATGTGTTGGCGAAACAATGCATTGACGGTAAGTTTCAAGATGCTTTTTGCGCGCGAGGCCATGCGGCATATGCGTTACATCGCTTGCGCGGCGACTTTGGGTTGGCTCGCTGCTTCAGCGGCAATTGCAGCCGAACCGGCGCTCGTTCCATACATGATCGTGAAAGGCGAAATTCAATCGCCGCTCACCGTTGAACGGGGCGATCCGGTGCGCGGCAAAGCAGC